>JBBRHH010000222.1:0-9207 GCA_038222915.1 Tepidisphaerales bacterium | reverse complement strand
CGCACGTAGGTATCGAACCAGGGCTCCGTGCATTGGCGCACAATCTGCGTGCCCTTGGGGGATTGGTCGGCGCGAAGTGCCGGCAGGTTAACGCTCGCAACGTGACCGGGGCCGAGGCCTGCCTCGAGGATCTGCTCGATGGTCGTTCGCGCGAACTCGGCCGCGCGGGCGTAATTCGTTTCAATCTCATTTCGCAGGTAGAGCGATAAAGCGATGCTGGGCAGGCCCAGAAACGCCGCCTCGATCGCCGCAGCCACCGTGCCACTGTAGATGACGTTGATCCCGACGTTCGCGCCTGAATTGATCCCGCTAATAACCAGGTCCGGCTGCCGCGGCAGAAGTTGCGAGACGGCAAGCTTGACGCAATCGGCGGGACGCCCGGCGACTGCGGTGCCGGTGAAGAGATCGGCAACATGGACGCGGCTGGTAAGCAGCGGTGTCGCGATGGTAATGCCGTGGCCGGCGGCGGATTGCACGGTCTCGGGTGCGACAACTTCAACCTCGCCGAGGCGGGTAAGCTCGCGGTACATCGCAACCAGGCCGGGGGCGCTTATTCCATCATCGTTGGTGAGCAATATGAGCATGTCGAAATCAGTTTAAGCGGAATGGGCGGGTGTATCCAATTCAATCAGTGACACGGGGTTATGTCGGGATATAAAGCGGGCGGCCGTTTCTAGTGGCCCCCTTGAGAGCGATCAATAGGATGAAGTGCAGTCGAATGGATCGACGATCTTTATCAAATTGATTGTGACGCTGAGGCGGGACTGGAGGCCCGCCCGGCGTTTATTTTTTATAGCATTCTTCACGCGTATACGCCGGGCTCCTCAATCGCTATCTTCCCGCGATGCTTTCCGCCGTGAGTGTGACTGCCAGCCGGCTGCGCGTCGTCCTGACGCGCGGCCTCGCACGCATGGGATTCCGCGAGGACTCGTTCCTGGTCGTGATTGCCGCGATCATCGGATTGGTGACCGCGGGGGCGGCCGTCAGCTTTCATGAACTGATCAATGGAATTCGCGATCTGCTTTATGAGCGGATCGGGCCCGAGCGCCTCTATGGCAACTGGCTGGTGATGGTGGTGGTCTGGCCGTGCCTTGGCGGGCTCGTCGTTGGCATATTGAGCAAGTATGTCTTTCGGACGCGCGAAGGACATGGGATTGTGGATGTGATGGAGTCGGTGATTCGCTCCAGTGGCTTCATCCGTCCCATCGCGGCAATTGAGAAGATCATTACCAGCGCGATCACGATTGGGACCGGCGGCGCAGTCGGCGCCGAAGGGCCGATCGTGCAGATCGGGGCGGCCATCGCTTCGGGCACTGGGCAAATCTTCCGGCTGGGACGCCAGCAGATGCCCGTCATCATTGGCTGCGGGGCGGCGGCCGGAATCAGCGCAGTTTTTAACTCGCCGATGGGCGGACTGCTCTTTGCGCTGGAAGTGATCCTCCAGGATTTTTCGATTCGCAACGTAACGCCCGTCGTGGTGGCAAGCGTGATTGCCAACGTGGCGACGCGCGGGATTTTCTGGCGGCTCCTGCATTCGAACTTCAAGGCGATCTTTGTCATCCCCCCTTCCACTTTTGAAATGGATTGGACGCAGGTTCAGAACTTTATCCTGCTTGGCGTAGCCTGCGGCCTGGTTGGAGTGGCGCTGACGCGGACCATGTATTTCATGGACGCACGGTTTCACAGGCTGCGGGTGCCGCGAGCGGTCCGGCCGGCCGTGGGCGGCGCGCTGCTTGGCGTGATGGGTGTGATCTATGTCCTCTTCTTTGGCCACATCCTTCTGCACCAGTCCAAGCCAATTCCGTTCAGCTCTTATCCCATGCCCGCGTTCTTCGGCGATGGATATGGATTCATCCAACTGCTGCTCGGCGGCGACTTTTACAAGCTCTGGTCCTCGTCGTACCTGCTATCCCTGCTGGCATTTCTGTGTATCGCCAAGGTTCTCGGCACCTGCATTACGCTCTCAAGCGGCGGCAGCGGCGGCGTCATCGCCCCGGCCCTCTTCCTCGGCGCAGTCGTCGGTGGCGGGCTCGGTGTGCTGATGCGCATCAGCGGACTCTACGACGCCAGCCACGTTCAGCCCGAGGCCTATGCGCTGGTCGGAATGGCGGCGGTGCTCGCCGCGATCGTGCACGCGCCGCTTGCTTCGATTCTGATCCTGCTCGAACTCACGCGAAATCCTGCACTGGTGCTGCCGGCGATGCTGGCGACGATCATCGCGACCGGCGTCGCCCGGCTCATCTTCGCTGACTCCATCTACACACTCACACTTCGGCGCCGCGGGATCAATGTCGGCAGCGCGACCGATTCATCCCTGCTGCATCGGCTCGTGGTGGAGCAGGTCGATCTCGACCCGGCCGTTCTGCTTCGCCCCAGAGAGCCGTTCCAGCGCATCCTCGATCTGATGACGCGCGTCGGCGCAACGGATTTTGTTGTCGTGGATGACGGCGGCGCTTACGTCGGCATGGTGGTGGCCGAGGATATCAAGACGGCTTTGATGGAGCGCGAAGCGATGCCGCTTCTGGTCGTGGAGGAGTTGATCCGAATTGAAATCCCCGTGGTGCGAAATACGGATGATCTGGCCAAGACCATGGACACTTTTGCGAAGCACGACGTGAGCCACCTGCCGGTGGCACTAGGCCAGGCGCCGACAAAAATCATCGGGCTGATCAGCCGTTCGGGGTTGATGCGCAGCTATCAACGGGCGCTGGCCGGAGCTTAGCCGACTTTGCTCACCACGTTGCGATGTCGTCGATGGTGAGATGAAACATCTTCCCGCTTTCAATCACGATCGAGTTCGACCCGGCCTTCAGCTGCGCCGGGATGTGGTCGCGGCCAATGTGAAAGGCCGCGCCTGAACCTGATTGATAGATGCGCTCGCCGTTCAGCCAGATCGTGTGCAAATCACACCCAACATTAATGACAACGTCGCGATCGGCGTCGGCTTTGAATGTCGCAACGCCGACGAACCGGTTGCCGTCGCCCGCAAGTTTGTCGAGATTCAACGCCATGCCGAGCTGTTGCTCCTGTTCCCAGAACCAGCTCGCCTGGGCTTCTGTCGACGGAAGCGTGAGCGGCTTCCAGCTATCGTCGATCTTCAATGCCGCGACGGCTTCGGCGGTGAGCGGTTTGTCGTCGGACTGGCGCAGGATTTTCCAGTCGTGGACGAGGCCACCGGGCGCGGTGAGCTTTGCATGTTCAGGGACGACAACGTCTGGATGACCCAGGCCATCCAGAACGCCACGGACGAAAGCGCGATAGCCGGCAAAGCTGAGATGGGAGCCGTCCGGTTCATTAAGGACTTCGCCGGCGGCCATCGCCTTGCCCATGCTGAGCGCCACCTCCCCTACTTTCATATTGTGCGCGGACGCTGCTTTTCGGAGAATTTCGTTGTACGCCTCGCAGCGTGGGAAGATCTGTTTGTGGCGCGGACTGAGCGTGCTGAGGGTAAGCACCAGCACACCGACTTTCTGTTTGGCCAAATCGTCGAGCAGTGCGTTCAGACCCGCTTCATATTTGCCGTCGGGCAGGCCCAAATCGTTGATGCCGGCACTGACAATGACCAGGTCGGGGTGATAAGCGAAGACATCGCGGTCAAGCCGCTGCCGCATGGCGGCCACGCCATCGCCGCCATACCCCGCATTGATCATCAGGGGGACGGGCTGCTTCGCTTCGCGGAGGGCCTGCTGCACCAGGAGCGGATAGGTGAAGCCATCAGTGATGGAATCGCCGAGGCAGGCGATCCGCTGGGCGGGCTTCGTGGCAGGAGCGGCGGCGGCGGAGCAGGCAACAACAAGTAACAGCAGGATCAGGGAGTGGCGGGAAATCATCTTGAAACTCTTCGGAACGGGGCGGTGCAGGTTAGCCTACCTCTATATACCCCAGCGCCGGTGCGCGAGTGCACTGCCTGATACTGAAAATGGCCTGGGGTTGTTGTGTCAGGGGCGATAACGAAACGCGTATCAGTATTGGTGTGGCCGGGGGAATTTTCGCGATGGACGCGGAGGGTGTCCGGTAATGCATTGCATATCAGTATTAGCCGTCGAAGAGGGGTGTTTTGCGTCCACATAACACCCATTTTTCAGTATTGATAGCCGTGTTTCTAACGGCCCCTGGGGTCGCCGTCGATAGCTCTCTCAGACAGGAAAGCATTCGCCAGAATGCAAACCTGAAAGTCACTTGAAGGGAGCTAGAAAATGCAGAAGTCAGGGATTATTAATAGCGTTGCTTTGCTGGGTTTATTGGTCTGCGGAACCGTGAATGCAAGCGTGACCTTCGACGGTCCAGTAACTGAAATCGATGGTCGGACTGGTCCCCAGTACACCGGTCCTGGTTCGAAGGACGTGTTGATTCGCCGCCGTCCCTGGACCAAGGACGAGCACAACCTTTTGCTTCAGAACATCTACATCCACGACGCCTTGAATCAGAAGGGTATCGATATCGGAGCGACCGGTAACCCTGACGGCTCGGTCTGGACGTATGACAACATCACCGTGCGGAACTACGACAACGTTCGCGATCTGCGGACGATTGGCGGCCTGCACATTGACGGCGTGCGTATCTCGGGCGCCGGCAACACCATCATCCACAAGACCAACGTCACCCTCGACGACGTTTGGATTCACGACGGCGGTACCCTGCCTGTGAACATCCAGGACGGCAACTATGGGACGATTCTTGTGAACAAGCTCGAAATCGACGGCAATGCGTTGAACCAGTTTCAGGTTGCCATGATCAACACCGGGCACACCGATACGATCATCCTCGAAAACTCCCCCGGCGTGCACCTCGCCATCATGGGTCGGCCGGGCAGCATCGGAACTGTCATTGTTCGTAATTCGCCGGGCGCGACTGTGGGCGACGTGCAGGTGTACGGCTTCCGCAGCGGTGTGAAGATCATCTACGACAACAGCGCCGGTGGCATCACCATCCCCGCCCCGATCACCGACAGCAGCGGCGGTTCATCGACGACCTCGGGCGGAACGACCACGACCAGCGGCAATGGTGGAATCATCATCCCCGCTCCGACATCGTTCCCCGGCGGCGGCGTCGGCGTGACCAGCCTCCCGAGCGGCCCGTTCGATGGCGGCGGCGTCTCGGTCGGGTCAGCGGCGGCGGTCGGGTCAGCTGTTCCCGAGCCCAGCAGCCTTGGACTTCTGGCAGTGGCCGGAGCGTTTCTGGCCCGTCGTCGCAAAGCCGCTTAATAACGAATCTCCGACAACCTGGAGTGAAGCGAGCAGGGCACTGTCGAAACGACAGTGCCCTTCTCTATTTGGCAAAAATCCTGTCGCCATCGCCCAAGTCAATTTGTTATCATTCGCAACGTCACCAATCAGATCAGCAACAGGATTCTCACCGAAGTCCAATATGCACATCTTCGCTCACAGGATTTCCCCGTTGCGATGCCTGATCGCACTCAGTCTGTTTTCATTTCTACATGTAGGCACTCCTGTTCACGCGGCAACGCCCGCCGAAGTTGATGCAGCGATCAAGAAAGCCGTCGATTGGCTTTACACCCAGCAGCACAACGGCAACTGGGAGATGGACGCGGCCCGTGTGGGAGAGGCGCATGACTGGCCCAAAATGCAGGGATCGGAATGGGGCGGGAACAGCGCAATGGCAACCTACGCCCTGCTCGCGGCAGGGGAATCACCGCAGAAGCCGGCCATGAAGCAGGGCATTGCGTTCAATCTCACCGCCGACATCGTCGGCGTGTACGCCGTAGGGATGCGGGCGCAGATCTGGCCCTACCTGCCGGCCGACAAGGACAAGGCGGTGAAAGCGGCAGTGATGCAGGATGCCAATTTCCTGAAGCTGGCGATGAAGACCACGCCGGATGATGCGTACGGGATGTTTCACTACACGATTAAAGATCCCGGCTACGACCACAGCACCGCACAGTATGGGGTCCTGGGCGCATGGGCGTGCCAGCAGGCAAATCCCGAATCGATCCCGGGCGCCTTCTGGACTGTATCAGACGCGGTCTGGAAGAAGCATCAGAATGAAGACGGCGGCTGGTCCTACCTCTACAAGCCCAAGGATGTGAGTTCACCGTCCATGGCACTCGCGGGCGTCGCCACGCTGTTCATCACCCAGGACTATCTCCACGGCGCAGAAGCGGTCGCCTGCAAAGGAAACATCACCAACAAGAACATCGAAAAGGGACTGGGTTGGTTGGACAAGAATTTCTCCACCTGCCTCGTGAACAGCCTCGGGGCCTACAACAACCTCTACTACACGCTCTATGGCGTCGAGCGCGTCGGGGTGGCGTCGGGACGCAAGTATTTCGGCAAGCGCGACTGGTATGCCGAAGGGGCAAATGTGCTGGTCACAACCCAGAAGCCCGATGGATCGTGGGTGAGCGAAGCGCCCAATTCCGCCGTTGCCAACACGGCCTTCGCGGTCTTGTTCCTGGCGCGCGGCCGTGCGCCGGTGTCGATCAACAAACTGGAATACACTCTGGATACCGCCGGCGATAAGGCGAAGGAATCACACTGGAATCAGCGGCCGCGCGACGCCGCAAATATCTCGCGCTGGATCGGCAAAGGCCTCGAGCGCGATCTGAACTGGCAGATCGTCAACCTGAACGTCAACGCCGACGCACTGCACGATGCGCCGATCCTGTACATCGCGGGAGATCAGGATCTGTTGTTCTCGCAGGCCGACATGGATGCGCTGAAACACTTCGTCGAGGGCGGCGGAATGATCATGGGGAACGCGGATTGTAATACGCAGGCGTTTGTAAAGTCGTTTCAAAAGCTGGGCACGAAGCTGTTTCCGAAGTATCCATTTCGCGAGCTCCCGGCCAATCATCAAATTTTTATCGAGGAGCAATTCAGGCCAACAGATTGGAAGAATCCGCCCACGATCGTGTCGCAAAGCAACGGCAGCCGCGAACTGATGCTGCTCTTTGAAAAGGGCGATCCGTCCAAAGGCTGGCAGATGCAGACCACGCATGCCAACGCAGCGATTCACGAGCTGATGGCCAACGTGTTTCTGTATGCGGTAGATAAGAAGAATCTGCGCTTCAAGGGAGAGACCTACATCGTAAATCGTGACGCCAGCGTCGCGACGACCACGATCAAGCTGGCGCGGATTCAGTACGACGGAAATTGGGATCCCGAACCCGGCGGTTGGCGGCGGCTTGCGAACATACTGCACAACCTGGATCACACGGATCTGGTAATTGAGCCGGTGACGCTAGGGGATCACAAACTTGCCGCGTATAAAGTGGCGCACGTGACCGGGAATGCCGCACTGAAGCTGTCAGAAGCGGCACAGAGCGAGCTTCGGGAGTTCGTCCAGAAAGGCGGGACGTTGATCGTGGATGCGCTGGCAGGCTCGACTGAGTTTGGAAGCGCCGCCGATGACCTCCTGCGCAAGCTGTTTCCGGATGCCGCTGTGCAACTGGATGCGGCAATTCCATCGGCCGATGCGTTCTATACAAATGCGGGAATCAACGCCGGGGACATCGAATATAGGGCCTTTGCGACCAAGGTGCTCGGGCGTCAAAAGAGTGCGCGATTGAAGCGGATGACAATCGCCGGCCGCGCCGCCGTCTACTACAGTTCCGATGACCTCTCGACCGGCCTCGTAGGCCAACCAGTGGACGGTATTATCGGGTACACGCCTGAATCGGCCACCGCCCTGATGCGCGGAATCTTGCTCGCAACGCTACCTCCCAAGCCCACCACCAAACCGACATCAACCACCGCTCCGACCACCAGGCCGTAACCCCGACCGCTGCTCATCCCAAATTTGATTGACGCGCAGGCACGAGCGCGTGCATACTCAGGTTATGTGCCAAGCCAATGTGGGCGAAGTGCATTCACGTCATTTGTGGGCGATTGCCCGTCATATCTTTTGAGGAGAGTCAGATGCAAGTTGAACAAGCGCAGGTGAAGAACCAAGAGCAGACGAAGCAGGCCTACAGTACGCCGGAGCTTACGGTGCACGGGAATGTGGAGTCGATGACTCAGCAGGAAGTGCCAGGGAATTCGGCCCCTATCGTTCGCAGTGATCGGAACATCAAAGAGGCGTTTGCTAAGATCGACCCGAAGATCATCCTCGAACGCGTGGCGGCCATGCCGATCACGAGCTGGAACTACAAGGACCAGCCCCGCACGGTCCGTCACATCGGCCCGATGGCGCAGGACTTTGCCGCGGCCTTTGGCGTCGGCGAAGACAACCGGCACATCAATATGGTTGATGCGAGCGGCGTCGCACTCGCGGCCATTCAAGGCCTACATGCCCTCGTGAACCAGCAGGCCGAACAGATTGCGGAGCTACGCGCCCAAGTCGAGGCTCTGCGCGCTGACGCAGTAGTTGCCTGAGTCGATTGTTACTTGAGCCAATTGACACCACGAGGTTGCGACGACTTAATTGTCTTGGCGACCTCGTGGTGCTTCTATTTAATAACACGGGGAAGGATCAGGTCTTCGGCGGAACCTGTGCGCCGCATTCGGGGCAAACCCCACTGATGTTTTGCTGCAGGTCATAGCCGCAACTGGGGCAGCGCCCGGTAATGCGCCAGTCGACCGCCTTAAGCTCGGCGTCGCCACGGAAAAAAAACTGAATGACGACAAAGAGAAGGAGAAGGAAGCCGGGCAGAAGGAAGATGATGAAGACGATCACTTAATTCCCTCCGTCGCTGGCTCCATGGTTTTGTTCGCGCCCGCAGGCTGCGTGGCGGGCGCCTGCGGACGGCCCGGCCGCAGGAGCGGCTTGGGATTGATCCGGCCAATCTCAGTCATCCTCTGAAATTGTTCGTCGGTCAGAAGCTCCTTCATTCGTACCGCCTGCGCTGCCTCCTTCGTTTTGAGCGTGTCGTTCACACGCGCCAGGATCTGATAAATCTGCTGTTCGAGAAGGAGCCGGCCGGACGTATCGGCGCCCTGATACTGGTTGAAGAGTTTGACCGCATCGGTATTGGCGGCAAGGGTGTAGTTGACGGTGCCGGCCGCGCGCTGCAGTTCCTGAATGGTCCAGGCGTCAAGCCCGCCAAGTTTGGCCGGCTCCTGAAGAATCCGGCTAAGCCCGAGACTGGTGCGCGCTCTTTCACTGTCCTGATAGTTGCCGGCGGTGATGCTGCCATACCAGCCGGTGGGCGTGCTATTCAGAGAAAGACCGGCATGCCCAGCGTGGACGAACGCCGAGCGTCCGTCCGGACGAATTTCGATATACCCCGACAGGCGGACTTCGCGAAGG
>JBBRHH010000221.1:0-9231 GCA_038222915.1 Tepidisphaerales bacterium | reverse complement strand
ACGGCTGGAAACGAGAAGGGAAGAATCATATCATCGATCATGGCGGGCGTGGCGTTCGCGGGTGAAGGTGATGGGGTTGGCTTCGCAACCGAATCCTACGCCGCATCAGCGCTTTACACCACGCTCGCCAGCCTCTCCGCCACACTCTGACGAATAAGACGGGCAATCCGCCGAATTGCGTTGGTGGGCCAGCATCTTTTCGCGACCCCATTCTAACATTCTTGCTGCTCACAGTAGCAAAACATAAAAAAGCCCCGGGCAAACCGGGGCTTTTTCGAACGACCTAGCGCAGGTTAGTACCGGGCCACAACAGGACCACCAAACTTGTAATTCACGCCAACTTTGACCACATCAACGTGGTCTCTGATATTGAAATTAGCCGTGATTGCGTTGCCCGTGTCGACGATGGTGTAGTTCTTTCTACCGAAGTCGAGATAGTTATACTCGGCAAACGCGGTCCAGTTCGGCGCAAACCCGTACTCAATACCACCACCAACAACGTAACCAGACCGTGTAGATGTTACATTATTGAATGAACTGACCCTGCCAACCCCGGCGACGTTCGCATAACCACCATACACTTCTTCAGCGAAGGCGACGCCGCCCTTGGCATAGAACAGGACGTTGTTGGCCGCATAACCGATGCGTCCGGTGAAAGTGCTGTACCAGTTCGTCTTGGAAAGGGTGTGGATGGTCACGGCTGGCACAAAGGCGGATGTGGTCGCATTGTCGACGGAAGTGCCGGTCCACGAGAAGTCACCCGCCACGCCTAGCACGATATTCTGTACTTGATAATTGTAACCACCCTGCACGCCACCGAGGAAGCCCGTTCGGTTGCCACCATATTGGGTGCCGATTGGGTCGAGCGGTATACCCGTCGTGCCGAGGTAGGTTGCACGCTCGTCGGTCCATGCGCCGCCTACGTGCCCGCCGATGTAGAAACCCGACCAATCATATATAGCCTGAACGATTGCAGGCGATTTGGTGTAAGTCCGAGCCGCCATGTCGGCAGCGAATGCGCTAGAACTACCTGCTGAAAAAATCGCAGCTGCAATCCCAAAAATCAAACGATGACGAAACATCTGCCCCCCACCGGTCATTGTCGGGCCATTCTGGCCGAACTTCTAGGGAACACTACGATCTTTCCGGGCTCAAAAGTGCGGCAAACCGGCAACAGTCAGACTGTTTTTGCGACCCAACCAGCAATAGCGGTTCCAATAAAGCAGCGGGATTGCAGATTTATCGAAATAATGTCTAGCCCCCAACCAGAATTGGTTGAAATCGTCATGCCGCAGCCGCCTATCTTACTAATTCCTTTCCAACGCAGGAGCGGCGCCAAGAGACGCTATGCAATAACCACGTAATAGCGCCTACTGTTTGCTTGATGAAACCTGCGCGGTGCCGCAGTACTATCGCCGAGACTCCCAGGTGGCCACAGCTAAACCGGCGCCCTGGCAATCCGAAGAGCGAGATATTTTCTTGGCTATCAATTCCCGAACCGCTTTCTTCTCGGCCATCCTATCTGCGGCATTCTTTGTCGTACTTAGTTACGGACCAGTCGGATGGTCCATGATGGGTCTGATCGAAGAGTGGGACATTTTTCAACTGTTCGCTTCTAAATCCGGCGTTTTCTATTTTCTAAGCGAACATAGTCCGATGTACGAACAGCGCATTCGTCCGTTGATCGTCCTGCCTTATGCCATTGGCTATTTGTTCGGTCCCTACGCCTTTACGGCGCTACACGTTTTGCAGGCAATATCCTTGTTTCTTAAGGGCATCGCTGTCGCCGCCATCGTCAATTGGCTACTGTCCAATCGGATGATCGCTGTGCTCTGCGGTTTGATCTTCATCGTATATCCCGCTGACACAATGCAGATGACATTGCGGGCCGTTCACATCAACTGTGCTCTGGCTCTCAGCGTATGCGGTATTGCCATGCTAATGCATGCAACAACGCAGAATAATCGTGCGTTGGGGCTGCTCGAGTCGTTTCTGGCAGGCGCATGTTTCCTAATCGGCGGCTTGATTTATGAAGCGGGGCTTTTCCTAGCGCCGCTGCCGCTCTTTTTGTGGTGGGCGCGATACGGGTGGGCAGAAGGAGCGACCCAACTTAGGAGACACTTCGGCCCGGTTGCGATTTGGAGTTTTGCGGTGACAATTGCTGCGACGTATGTCGTCGTCGCGAGTCTTTCCGGCAGCAACTATGAATCAGAGGTGGTGGGCGATCATTGGACGATGGCGCGCAACGTGCTGACGCGGGTCCCGCTGCTTTTCGGCATCGCTCTCTATCGGCTGTTTTTCCACGCTTGGTACGATGGATTTCGCATGCTGCTCGAAAACCTTCGTTTTTGGCCATGGATGCTGGCAGCAATTATTGCCGCCGTGAGCCTGCTATGGATATTTCCTAACCGTCGGCCCGAAAGCCAGGCAGACTGGTCCAGCACCGCTCGTATTGTCATCGCCGGGTTCGCGGCCGCCGTGCTCGGATATTTGCCCTATCTTACCTCACTCTCTCACATAATGACGTCACAACGAACTTACCTCTATGCTGCGATCGGCGCCGTGATTGTCATTTCAGCGGTGTTGCACGCGCTTGCGAAATTTGGTCCAGCTTTAGCGGTGTTGCTGGCAAGCCTTTGCTTACTTTTAGGACTAGGCAGTCAGTGGGAGCAGTTGGTCCACTACACAAAGCTATCTCACCGCCAACGAATGATGATAGCAGGCATTCTGGAAGCCGCGCCCGATGCAGGCCAGCCTAACGCAAAGCGGTTAGTGATCGTGGACCGCTCGGGCGCTACTGGCAATGTATGGATGCTAGGAGGCTGGGAGCTCGGCAAGGCAATGAGCTGGTTCTATGGAACGGACCTTTTGCCGCCCGTCGTCTGTGTCCAATCGCCCGGCCCCGAACTGAGATCTTACCAATTTATTTCTCGCGGCAGACCTGCGAAATGCGTTGAATCTGAATCAGGCTGGGACGTTTTTCGCGAGCCGGGAGCTCAGACTTTGCATTTCGCACGGGCCGATATCTTTCCGCTCACCATCGAGCCGGATGGACATATCACTGCTCCGACCGCAAGGGCCATTCAGCCAGGCGCTTCAGTAACCGCGAAATGGCGAAAGATGCTCGGCTGTTGGCCGGCGGCTGATTGCATGGTGCCTATACCTGATCCAGCAGCATCATCTGTCCGCTTCGATTTTGGAAAATATTGGGGTCTTGACGACGCACCGTGGGGAAGCGGCTGGAGAGAGGAAGAATGGAATTTGCCTTCCCGAAATCCGGTATCTTGGTCATGGATGACGATGCCAGAAGCAAATTTATGGTTCAAAATTAATCCTGAAAAAGGCCGTTATATTCTTAAAGTCCGGCTCCATTTTTGGATTTCACAAGCTGCCAAAGACTCCCTTTCCGTCAAGTTAAACGGAAAGATGTTGCAGGCGCGTTGGATCGACGAAAAAACTTTAGAAACTAACTTTGATTCATCAATCCTGATCTCTGGACCAAATGAACTGCGTTTACAGGCCGAACAGGACGCCGAGATGGGAGTTAGCGTAGCTGTCGACCAGGTCACCATTCGTCCTGAGCGCGAGATCGCAGCGCAGCTTGGACTCTATGCCGGCATCGACGTGAACGCATTAGTGTCGAAACGGCAATCAGACAGGCTTCAGTGGTGCAGAGATAATTTCGAAAGGACCGTCCGCTTGATGGGTCCAGAACTTCGGAAATTTGCAGATAAAATGCGATGTTGAGTGGGGAGTAAGCGTCGCACAACTCTCTAGCAGGTTACGGGGTGCCCCAACGATGAGCCTAACTTTGTCGATCTCGAACAGTGGCGTCCAGCACCTCCAGTCTGCCGCGAACTCTGACGCGGCTCTATCCAGCTGGCCACCAAACCCCGCGGTGCATGGTAGAGAACGGTTGGCTGGCGCCGGTGTCGATGCCCATAATGATTACGCCCACATGGACATGGCCTGACCAATGGCAAAGATCAAAATGGCGAGCGCCGATCTCGCGCATATTTTCCGGGAACGGCTGATGGCCTTCGAGGGCGCCAGCATCGGCACCGCCGTTGCCATTGTCCCCGACAAGAAATTCGGTTGGACCGCACTCTTTCCAACGGGAAATCGCAGCGGCCGGCGCCGTCGCCTACCTCAAGAGCGCGTCTATCGCATTCAAACTGAGCTCCGCCGAATCTATCAATTAACCGACAACTGAGTCTCCGTGGACCGAGCAATGAAATTCGTTGAGCTTCGCCCCTGCGCCGATCCGGAAGCCGCAGCCCGCCGGCTGGTGGAACATACCCACGCCGTCGAGCCCATCCAGGAAGGTCGGAGCGATATCGAGGAGCTCAACAGGCCGTTTCTGTTTCCGGACAAGGCCACGCCTGCAGAATATAGCGCACGCCAGAAGCTGTGCATCGCGCGCGGCCGGCTGGTGCGGCATGAGAGCCGTACGTTCGTGACGTGCGCGCAGCCCGGCACGGACCTGTTCACATGAGCGAGAAATGCCCGCGCTGCGACGGAACCGGCTGGGTCTGCGCAGCCCACATCGCCAGGCCATGGACCGGCCCTCGGCAAAGCGGTCGCCGGCAACGGACGCAGCTCGACCGATTCAAAATGGCCGCAAAATTAGATGGCACTTGTCGGGATGAGCAATCCGTCTGTCGTCCGTCCGCCAAAAGGCGCTAAATCTCTCCAAAGTCGATAACAGGGAATTTTGGGTAAATTAGGCTTCAAGAACAGGTCTCTGACTAACGCACCGCGCCCGATGGGTCTGCGATTTTCTTATGATCTCCATGCGTTAGCGATCCTGCATAGAATTTCCTGATCGTGCGCGAAACAGGAACTGGAACAGGCCTGAACAGGGTCTTAAGACCGGTCCATCAGGGGCGCAGACCCCGATCCTTGGAGATGCAAGCTCCGTACGAATGCACGCGGAAAATCGAAGCATCGATCATTTCGACCGCGATATCGAGGGGGTCAGAAACGCGAATCTATGACGCGGCTCCGAAACACTATCGCGCCGCCGGCGGACGAAGCGGTTGTAGCAGGGCGTGCACGAACCAGACTTCTTGGGTAAACCACGCCAAGGCGCTCTGGGGCGCATGACCCAGAAGATGCCATCGAACGCTCGATTGTCCATAAACCGGGGAACACCATCCAGCTTGATCAGCAGCGCGCGTTGATAGCCTCCATTTAACATCCGCGATTCTGTGGCGCATGATTGGGTTTCCGGCGACTTAAATCGCAAGGATCAGGTTAGAAAATCGCCTCCGGGCGGGTCCCGGCTGGGGCCTACGCGTAAAAGCGGACGCCAGCCGATCTACGCGAGATTTCTTTTAAATACCCGAACACACGACAAGAGACTCGGCTAACGCAACACTCCCAGGCACGCTTCGTCTGAATTATCAACCAGTACCGCAGAGCACCTCGCGCATCTTGCCGATCTGTCATGACAAATGTCGTGCCTGATTTCGGCCAATTCATATTATGAATGCATTTCATGCCAACGGATGATCGGTCGTCAACGCAAGACCTGTTGTGGCAACGACAAGATGGTCTTCGTCGAAGGTTGAGTTCAGCGAGCCTGTGTAGGATTGCTGTCCCTGGGCTGCGGAGGTGAGAAAGTTATTCACCGCCGTCTGCGACAACTGTTGGAATTCGGAAGATTGGGCGAATCCTGCGATGATTTGAGCGGCGGAGCCTCCGCCATGTGACCAGAAGGACACTTCCGAGGATGATCCTTCGCGACCAAGCACATTTTCATATAATGCCTGGACGAGACCATCCGAGACTGCATTTGAGCCGTAGCGTTGTGTGAATTCCGACGAAGCAACAAATACGCTCGCAACGTCCTGGATGGTCTCGCTGTGAAGCAGATTCACATTGAAAGAAAGGCCGGCTTTGTCAGGAACGCGTCCAAACGCTGCTTGATAGATTCTGACAATTGGATCTACGAATTGAACCGCCTCCGCCGAGCCAACGATTGATGCAACGGTAGGTGTTGGTGTCGCATTCCAAGCGGTAAGTTCGTCGGGCGTTGCATGGCGCTGTAGAACGTTTTCGTAGATCGCATCTACGCCAGTCGAGCTGGAAAGCAATTGACCACCAGAATTCGTGGACGCCGTCAGGGCATGGCTATAAAGGGCGTGAATGCCGTCGATGTCAGACTGCGTAAGATCAATAATTGAGCCGCTCGGGCTTGCGTTCATGATGGCCGCAGCGGAATTATAATGATCCAATCCAAGGGAATGCCCGATTTCATGCAGGGCGATGCTCTCGAACGTAACGCCTCCAGCGTTTAGAAGTTGCGGGTTGCTGCCAGCGGTATAGGTCTCACCGGAATCAAACTTGATCGTTACGCCCGGATGAAAGACGCCACCTGACGACAGGTAGCTTGTGCTTGCCACGACATTATAAGGACCATCGATAGCACCGTAGCCAATACGGATATCGACCGCGGAGGCGTCTGGGGTCTCAACAAACGTCAGGCCGCTAACCTGTGCCCACCGCGCAAATGCTGCTTCGACTTGCTGTGCGAAGACACTCGTCGCGCCCATGTAACTTGTAAATTGCGAGGCTGAATTGCCGAAGTTTGCTGTTGCAAAGCTCCAGGTGATCGGCTGGCTTGCGTTCCAGGTCGGACCCAGCAAGTTGTAATCGTTCGTCATCTGACATCCCCCATAGACGGGAGCCCATTTGATCGGGCTTCTCTCGTGCTATGGGAGGCATTCAACCTTGATCGAATTTACAAGTTGCGACTAAGCATCCTTAAAAAAGCTGGACAGTGAATCCGGCGTTACTGAAACACCAATTAAGAACTGATTTACCGTACATCTTGCGACTGCGTTATCTTTCAATGCGCGTTTGCGCATTCGGATTCCGCGGCCAAGTAAGCTTTGCTTCAATAACGCCAGTCCAGACAATCGCCGGAGCACGGTGGGTGTGACCTGCCCCCGGGTTTGCCGGAGGCTCCAACTCCTGAGAGGATGGAGCCATGACAAGCAAGACAACGAACAAGTCTTCACCCGAGGTCCGGTCTCGTGCGGTTCGGATGGTTCTGGATCACGCGAGCGAGCACCCCTCGCGCTGGGCCGCAGTAACATCGATTGCGGCCAAGATCGGCTGCACGCCGCAAACGCTGCATGACTGGGTCAAGAAGGCCGAAGTAGAAAGCGAGCAGCGGGCCGGGGTTCCGACGGAGATGGACGACAAGCTGAAGGCTCTGGAACGGGAGAACCGTGAGCTTCGGCAGGCCAATGAGATCCTGCGCAAGGCAAGCGCTTATTTTGCGATGGCGGAGCTCGACCGCCGGTCCAAGCCATGATCGCCTTCATCGACGATCATCGTGGGTCGCATGGGGTCGAGCCGATCTGCAAGGTGCTGCCGATCGCCCCCTCGACCTACCACGCCCATGTGGCCAAGCGGCGCGATCCCGCCAAGCTGTCGGCGCGCGCCAGGCAGGATTCCGCACTGAAGATCGAGGTTCGGCGCGTCTTCGACGAGAACTTCCGGGTCTACGGTGCGCGCAAGGTCTGGCGGCAGCTCAAGCGCGAAGGCTTCGATGTTGCCCGTTGCACCGTGTCGCGGCTGATGCTGAGCATGGGTTTGCAAGGGGTTATCCGCGGCAAATCCATCAGAACCACGATCAGCGACAAGGCCGCGCCATGCCCGCTGGATCACGTCAACCGCCAGTTCAAGGCGCCGAGGCCGAACGTCCTTTGGCTCTCCGACTTCACTTATGTCGCGACGTGGACCGGCTTTGTCTACGTCGCCTTCGTCATCGACGCCTATGCCCGCAGGATCGTGGGTTGGCGAGCCTCGCGCACGGCACACGCCGGCTTTGTGCTCGATGCGCTGGAACAGGCCCTGCATGACCGGCAGCCGGTCCATCGCGGCGGGCTCGTACATCATAGCGACAGGGGCAGCCAATACGTCTCTATTAAATACACCGAGCGCCTGGCTGAAGCAGGCGTGGAGCCCTCTGTCGGCAGTGTCGGCGATTCCTATGACAATGCTCTCGCCGAAACTATCAACGGGCTCTACAAGGCCGAGGTGATCCATCGGCGCGGGCCATGGCGAAACTTCGAAGCCGTCGAGTTCGCGACCCTGGAATGAGTCGACTGGTTCAACAACCGCAGGCTTCTGGAACCCAACATACCGCCGGCCGAAGCCGAGCAACGCTACTACGCCATGCTGGAACAACCGGCCATGGCGGCATAACTTAAACCAAATGGCCTCCGGCAAACCCGGGGCGGTTCAATTGTTATTGTAGCGCAGCGCCAGATCAATCAGCGTTGCGCCGCGCTCGCGGTGATGTCGAAATAAGGGCCCGAAACGACAGGGGGAACGCGGACACCAACAACCTTTACCAAATCGATCTCAAATGTTCCCTCGGCCTTGGGCTCCGCGACACCCGCACAACGCGAACCAGCAGTCCCGCAGCTGCGGCCCCCTGCGAGGGGAACCATTTTCACGAGGCGGCGTTATTGGGGGAATTGTGCTGCAAAAGGTCAAATTGTAAAAAGTCAAATTGTGGTGTAACTTGCTAACTTAACCTTTGACATTTCTTTTTTTGGGGGATTTTAGATGCGTTTCCCTACCCTTACTGTGTCCCTTATCTGCATGGCGCTTTCCGCCGGCGCCGCTCAAGCCGAGCGGCGCGTCGCATTCGTGGTCGGCAACGGTACCTATAAGAACGTCGCCGCGCTCCCGAACCCGCCGATCGATGCCAAGGCGATGGCCGGCGTGCTTCGCAATGTCGGCTTTGAAGTCGTCGAAGGCACCAACCTCACCCGCGACAAGATGACGGAAAAACTGCTGGATTTCGGCAAGAAGGCACAGGGCGCTGACGTTGCGCTGTTCTTCTATGCCGGTCACGGCATCTCCATCTCGGGCACCAATTATCTGCTGCCGGTTGACGCCGACATCAAATCCGAAATGGACGTCAAGCTCGGCGCCGCCATCAACATCGACCTCACGCTCGACCAGACCATGAGCGATGCCAAGGTCAAGCTGGTTTTCCTCGATGCCTGCCGCGACAATCCGTTCGCCGCCAAGATCAAGTCGAATTCGGCGACCCGTAGCGTGTCGGTCGGATCCGGTTTGGCTGAAATGAAATCCGGAGAAGGGACGCTGATCGCGTTCGCGACCGGCCCGGGCCAGACCGCGCTCGACGGCCAGGAAGGCACCAACAGCCCGTTCACCCGCGCGCTGATCGCCAACATCGCGACC
>JBBRHH010000220.1:0-9238 GCA_038222915.1 Tepidisphaerales bacterium | reverse complement strand
TGGACACAATACTTGTTCTACTTTGTCCGCTGGACCGTCCGACGCAGTAGATCAAGCCATTCTTTTGAACAATAGCGTAAATAAGAAGAGCGCGGAGTCGATCCTCAACCAAGAGAACGGATCCGGAAGTGTTCAAATTTACGGGTCCGAAGGGGACACTGGATGGTCGTGCCGGAAGCTGGATTAACAGCGCGCAATTCTCCAGATCATGATGGGCAAGCAGCCCCAAAAACTTTCCACCTATCCCGCCCGCTCGCCCGCCCCTAAGCTCCGGCCATGGCAACACGTCTCCTCTCAATCATAAGCCTACTGCTGATCGCCTTCGCCGCCCGCGCAGCCGACATCCCGGCCGCGACGCCCGCTTCCGACGACCGCTTTATTGCTGGCTATGCCACCGCTCTGCTTGAACACGATTTTCATCTCCCATCCAGCATCATTTCCGTCACCAACGGCGTCGTCCGCGTCATCTCCAAAGACATTGGCCTTCCCGTTCGCGAGCGCCTCACCACGGCTTTCAAGCAAATCCCGGGCGTGACCCGCGTTGAAATCGTCGACGCCATTCCGCCGGCTATTCCCGTTCCGCCCGATCATCCCATCGCCACCGTCAATCCCGCCAACCCCGATGCCGCGCCCGGCGTTGCCGCCAAGGTTCAATCCAAGCCCTGGTCGCTCTTTGCGCCGGACACCACCTTCGACCCGCTCCTGGCCGACCCGCGCTGGCCAAATTTCTCCGCCGCCTACGACGGCTATATCGGTAACCATCCGCCCCTGCGCAACGTCGCCTCGGTCAGTTTCGGCGAATCCATCTCCGTCTACCAGTCCGCTGCAGGCCCGGCCGGCCAGTTCGAACTGGGCATCCAGGCCGCCGTCTTCGCCATCTTCAATCTCGATGGCCAATCCTCCGACCTCGTCAACGCTGACTACTTCGTCGGGCCGATTCTCGAATACCGCAATGGCGATTTCTCCGGCTTCCTGCGCGTGTACCACCAGAGCTCTCACCTGGGCGACGAATTCCTTCTCGCCAACCCCGGCGTCAACCGCGTCAATCTCAGCTACGAAGAAGTCGACGCGATTCTTTCCTACGACCTCTTTGACAAAGAGCTTCGCGTCTACGGCGGCGGCGGCTACCTCTTCGACCGCGACCCTGCCAACCTGAAACCCGGCACTGCCCAGTACGGCCTCGAATACCACGGCCCGCGCATCTTCCCGTCGCAGGGCATCACCCCTATCGCCGCCGTTGACTTCCAGAACCGCGAACAAAATAAATGGAACCTCGACCTCAGCGCAAGAATCGGCCTCCAATTCGAAGACCCAGCCAAATACAGCCGCCGACTCCAGCTTTTAGTCGAGTACTACAACGGACACTCCCCCAACGGCCAATTCCTGAATCAACCCATTCAATATCTTGGCATCGGTCTTCATTTCTATCCGTAGGGAAGTGAAATCCGAACATCGAAATGACGCTCGCCTGTAATCTGGCCACAACATGCCATTGCGCGAGGCACGCCAGCCACTTCGCTTCTCATTTCAACAACGGTCAAAAATGAATGGCCGAGTGTCCGGTAGCGGACGGTGGAGCGCCTGATCCCCGCGTTATCTTGCAACAATAGACGAAACGACCGTCATTTGAACTGCGGTTCGCACGTCCATGCGGTCTATTTTCGCGTAACTCATGGCACAAACCTCACCAAATCGCAGACGATTTCTGTCAGTCTGTACCAGCGCTCTGGTCACGGCCATTAGCGTGCTCGTTCTCGCGCCGGTCCTCGCGTTCGTCGGTTACCCATTGCGTCGCAAGGCTGGAGCGGTCGCGGCGGGTAGCGATTTCACGGATGCTGGAACGATCGCCGCCATCCCAATGGGAAAGTGGTCGCTCCTCCCGATTGAGCTCATCCGGCAGGATGGCTGGGCAAAAACACGGCAGGCCCGGTCGATCTGGGTTCTCGTCAAATCCGCGGATGCCAAAGACATTCGAGTCATCTCCCCCATCTGTACACATCTCGGATGTCCAATCGGCTGGAATGCCGAAAAGTCGGAGTTTCTATGTCCATGTCACGGTGGAATTTTCAACGCCGACGGAGCCCACATCGGCGGTCCGCCGCCGCGCGGCATGGATCAACTCGATTTTGAGGTGCGCGACGATCACCTCTGGGTGCGCTGGCAGGATTTCCGAATCAGTGTCCCCGAGCGCATTGCGGTGCAGGTCTGACATGCGGCCGCGGTTTACCCGGATGAATGTGCGTGAATGATGGATCTTGAACAACCAGTCCAGAAGACCATATCGCCGGCGACATCTGGCTTCTTCGGGTCCCGCACTGGCTGGCGCCAACTTAAAGAGCATCTGCTTCTCGAGCCCATCCTGGGCGGTTCACGCTGGGCGGCCGCATTTGGAAGCCTGCTGCTTTTTAATTTCGCCCTGCAAGTCATTACCGGAGTGCTGCTGGTCACATGCTACGCGCCATCCGTCGGCACGGCGTGGCAGAGCGTGAACTACATTCAACAGGAAGTGCCTCTCGGCTGGCTCATTCGCGGCGTTCACCACTGGGGGTCAAGCTCCATGGTTATTCTCCTGTTGTTTCACCTTGCACAAGTCTTCCTCTGGGGTGCTTACAAACGCCCCCGCGAGCTCACGTGGATGACCGGCGTTCTTCTCCTGGCGGCAACGCTCGGTCTCGCGTTTACCGGATACCTCCTGCCCTGGGATGAGCGCGCTTATTGGTCCAGCAAAGTCGGCCTCGGAATTGTTGGCACAATTCCGCTGATCGGTGAGCGCTTGCGTCTGCTCCTGCAGGGAGGGCCCGATCTTGGCAACCTGACCCTCACGCGATTCTTCTCACTCCACGGGTTCGTCTTGCCCGGCGCGATCATGGGGCTGATCGTTGTTCACTTGTACTTCTTTCGTCTCCACGGCGTCACCACCGCCTGGTGGCGGAACAAAGCCGACCTGTTAAAAGACCAGGAACCCTTCTGGCCCGGCCAGGTCTGCAAAGACGCTTTGGTCGCGCTCGTATTGCTCCTGATTCTTGTTGGCTGGACTTACAAATACCCAGCACCCCTCGGCGACATGGCCGACCCCTCCAAGGCGTTTGAAGCCCGGCCGGAGTGGTACTTCATGTTCCTCTTCCAACTGCTGAAGTATTTCCGCGGGTCGTACGAGGTCGTCGGCACATTCATTCTCCCGTCCGTCTTCTTCCTCGTACTATTCTGTTGGCCGCTGATAGATCGCAATCCCCTCCGCGACCCGCGTCGCCGGCCTATCGCGATGACAATCTTCGGCATCAGCACCGTCGCGCTGGTGGGACTAACCATCGGGGCAGTGGCGACCGATGCGCGGATGACCCAACCCGCTGCCTCCGCTGCCTCCGCACCTCTTCCAAAGCCGCCGGCTGCTCCGCTTCAAAAGGTAAACGTCACCGAACTCTACGCCACGCACTGCCTCGCCTGCCACGCCGTCGATGGCACGGGTAACGCGCTGCGCGCCGCATTCCCCACGCTTCCCAATCTCACCGATCCGGCCTGGCAGAAGACCAAGTCGAACGATGACTTCATCCTCCGCATTCATGACGGGAAAGACCCATTAATGCCCGCGTTCAAAGACAAGCTCAGCCAGGAGCAGATTAATGCGTTGGCGACGTACGTCCGCGCCTTTGCCGTCAAATAACCGCCCGTTCACGCAAGTGGAGCAACGATATGGACAGTCAAAAAACAATCCTCACCAGATCGCCAGGTGCGATCATCGGCATTCTGTTGTTGGCACTGGTCACAACCCAATTGTTCTCAGCCGATGATCCCCCGGCCGACTGGAAGGCCCCCGCGCGAGCCGCCGCCAAGAAGAATCCCGTTCCAAACGATGCGGATAGCACCGCCGCCGGAAAAAAAGTCTATCTGGGCAACTGTCTCGCCTGTCACGGCGAGAAGGGCAAAGGCGACGGGCCCGCCTCCATCGCCTTTAACCCCAAGCCCAGGGATTTGTCCGATCCCAAAATTGCCGCGGAGACCGACGGCGAGCTGTTCTGGAAACTCACCGAAGGGCGCAAGCCCATGCCTTCGTATGAGAAGACCTTGAGTGAAACCGAGCGATGGCAGGTCATCAACTACGTCCGAACTCTCAAGCAATAACCAATTTTCCCGGAGATGGTTTATGAGCAAGCGATCCCTTGTCATGACACTGAGTGTCGGCGCACTCGCGCTGGCGCTATCACCGGCCGGCGGCCAGGACGCGCCCCCAGTCAGGGAAGGTACTGTCTCACGCGCCGAGTACGAGCAACTGAAAAAGGACCACGAGGAGCTCAAAAGAGAGTTTGCGGAACTTAAGAAGGCACGACAGGCCGAGGTCGCAACGACGCGCCCGCAGCCGCAGTTGGTCGCGCAACCACAAGGTGGAGCGACCCCGGCAACCAGCGACGACCTGGATGACATAGACAAAACGCTGCGCGAACTCAAAGGCCAGTTGCGGGAAGTCCGACCAGGCACGGAAAAGCTGGTCATCGCCGGCGACGCCGCTGTCGGTTTTACTTCGCAGCGCGGCACCAAATCCACTTTCTTCGCCGGCATCGCGCCGCTGGTCCTCTGGCAACCCTATGAACGACTGTTGATCGAGGCGGCCGCCGATATCGGCATCAGCAATGACGACAATGGCGCATCAAGCACCAGCGTTGAATTGACCATCGCCAATGTCTCGTTCATCGTCAACGACAACCTGATCGTCGGCGGCGGCCTCTTCGTGGCGCCATTTGGCGCTTATCACCGCCACTTTGATCCGCCATGGATCAATAAGCTTCCCGACGATCCTCTCGTCTTCAGCGACGGCGGCCTGGCACCCGGCTCTATCGTGGGCTTTTATGCTTCCGGGGCTGTTCCCGTGCCTCACGGAATGAAGATTCTTTACGACGCCTACGTCTCCAATGGACCCAACCTCGAGACGCAGGATTCCGGATCGGCAGGCCAGTTGCACTTCGACAACTACAGCGATTTGAACAACAACAAGGCGGTGGGAGGTCGCATCGGGCTTCAGCCAATCACCGAGCTCGAAGTCGGCTATTCGATTCAGTACGGAAAGGCCGGCTCCGCCGGGTTTGGAGACTTCAATACGGTCATCCAGGCAGTCGACTTTGCCTACCGCAAGGAATTCGCGCAGATCTTCGGCACGATCGACATTAATGGAAGCTGGGTCTGGTCAGATGTCGGCAATGCCACGTACGATCGCAACGGCCAACTCGGATTCGGACCCGTCAGCTTTCGAAACTCGCGCAACGGCGGATACGTCCTACTCGCCTACCGCCCGACGATGGTGCACAACAAGTTCCTGCGGAACATTGAATACGTCGCCCGCTTCGATGCACTGACGAGTCCCCTCGGCGCGCCGGGCGGCGAGCATGAACGACGGTTGGCCCTGGGGGTCGACTACTGGATCACGCCAGCGGCCGTCTTCAAAGTGGCCTACGAATTCGACAACAGAAAAAACGACGCGGGAGCGAATGCGTTTTTTATTCAACTCGGACTCGGACTGTGAAAGGAGCCGTCATGCGTACAAAACTAACATTGATCTTGCTGACCTCAGGGATGTTCATTGCGGGAGCCGTTGTGACCGTGGGCTGCACGTCAAACACGTCAACCGCCACAACCCACGCCGATTCACAGGTGGCCGAGAAGTCAGGGGCGCAGTTGTGGAGCGACAACTGCATGCGCTGCCACAACCTTCGCAGCCCCGATAGTTATAGCGCGGCGCAGTGGGAAGTAACCGTCCATCACATGCGTCTCCGAGCCAATCTCACCGGCCAGGAGGCCCAGAAGATCACCGACTTCCTGAAATCCGCCAGCTGAGGCATATTCGGGACAACTATCGATCCGCACTACTCATCACGGTTCCCTGTCCCACCCGGGAATCGTCGCGGTTGCGGTTCCGCTTCCGTTGTGCAATTGCACAGCCTCGGCATCAACGCTCACCAACCCGCCTTCCAAGCCCAATAGCCACGATCCCATCCAATCAAGTGAAGAACACGACCGCCCAACGCCGAATAGTACAAAGCTGGTCTGCCGGGCCGAGAACCCGCAAGCAAAGCCCATGAACCGCCAGAGAAAAATAAACAACCTCCGACGCCTGCCCGCCCTCGAGCCCCTCGAATCGCGCCAGCTTCTCAGCGCCACCTTCGGCCAAAACCTCATCCTCAATCCTGGCGCTGAAGCCAACGTTGGCGCATCCAATTCCGCCACCATCGTCTCTCCGCGCAGTTGGTTCGGCGCTGGCCCGACCGTCGTAAAATACGGTTCTCCCAGTTTCCTCCAAACGTCCTCCCCCGGCCCCAGGCTCCGCGGCAAAAACTTTTTCTCCGGCGGCCTCAACGCCTCCTCCGATCTCTTCCAAACCATCAACATCTCTTCCATTGCCTCCTTCACCGATGGCAGCCTCGCCAGCTTCGCCCTCTCGGGCTATTTCGGCGGCAACGGGGCACAGCTCGACACCGCCAGCCTTTCCGCCAATTTCCAGGGTGCCTCCCTCAACATCATCTCCACGGCGACAGTCGGTCCGGTCACCGCAAGCGATCGCGCCAACCAAACCTCTCTCCAGTTCGAATCGTTTACAGGCGCAATCCCCGCCAACACCCGCTACATCCAGATCCAGCTCCATTTTTCACGCGTCGCCGGCAACGTCACCGACGGCTACGCCGACAACGTCTCCCTCGTCGTCTCGTCCCCGATGGGCTTCATTACCGGGAGTGTCTTCAACGACACCAACAACGACAAGAAGAAAAACGGCAAGGAAAAGGGCCTCGCCAACGCGACCGTCTACCTCGACTTCAACAACAACGGCCAGTTCGACCCCTTCGAAATTCAGATCAAGACCGACGCCAACGGGCGTTTCAGTCTGGTCGAACCCTTCGGCACCTACATCGTCCGCCAGGCCGCGCCTAATCTATACAGACAATCCACTCCGGCCCAATCCTTTACGATCAAGCTGCAGAAAGGCGCCACCAATCACGCCGCACTCTTCGGCGATACGCGCGTGCAGGTGTAAGCAGCGATCTTTGATAGCTATCCAGCCGTCACGCTCACATTGTCAAACGTCGTCTTGTTCAGTGTCGTGGTGCTCTTCGAAGTTACCGCCAGGCCGATATAAACGTTGGTCGCCATCGTCACAGTCGCGGTGCTTACGACCGTCCAGGTCGTGCCATTGGTGGAGCGGTAGGACGTGAACACATTGCCGACACGGACGAGCTTGAGCCAGTATGGTGCCGTGGAAGCGAAGGCACCGGAGATCGCGGTGGCGCCGCCCGCGGTGGATCGGCTGATCTGGATAAGTCCCTGGGTCGCGCTCATGAAGACGCCCACATGTCTGGAGTTGGCGGCGAGCGTCTCGCGGATCATCAGGCCGCCCTTGGCCCAGACGTTGGTGTTCTGAACGCCCGACACCCGCGCAATGATGGTGCCGTTGCCGCTAAGTGATTTATAAACGAAATGGAACGCGTCGGCGGTGCCGTCGATATCAGCGCCTGCGCCCGACACGCTGTAAACGCCGCCCGCATATGTGGCGCTGCCGGCGGTGCCCACAGTTCCAATGTCGCCGTGGCTAAAGCCGGCCGGCAGGGGCACGGCGGCGCTAACCGGATTGGTGAACCCGGTCGTGCCGGCCGAGTTAACCGCGGCGACTTTGTAATAATAGACCTGACCCGCAATCGCCGTGGTGTCGGCGTAGGTCGTCGCGTTGGCTGCCGTCAGTGTTATCTGCGTGTAGGTTTTGTTGTCCGTCGAGCGCTGCACAGTGAACCCAGTTTCGTTGTTCGACTTGTCCAGCCAACTGAAGTTGATCTGTGTCGCGGTGGCGCTGATCGACGGCGTTGTCGGCGCGATCGGCAACGTCACCACCGGCGGCGGTGGGGGAGGCAGCGGAACGGTCGCGGTGGCGGTGTTGGTGAACGTGGATGCGCCTGCCGAGTTAACCGCATCCACGCGATAATAATAAAGCTGGCCGGCTACCGCCGTGTTGTCGGCATAGGTCGCTACATTGGCGACCGTCGTGCCAACCTGCGTAAACGTCACATTGTTTGTTGAGCGCTGGATAACGAATCCAGTCTCATTGTTCGACTTGTCCGCCCACGCCAGATTTACCAGGGTGGTCGTCGGTGTTGCGGTCAATGTGGTGGGTGCCGTTGGGATGGTTACCACGGGCGGCACTGTTGTCGAAGGAATCAGACGCGCCCCGGCCCAGTCGGCGTGATCGTACGATTCTCCGTCGCCGCCGTCGGTGACGGTCAATGTCAGTTGATTGACGCCGGTCACATTCAGGTTGAGCGACTGGGTGACGGTGGTGGCGGCCATGATGCCGCTGTCATAGATCTTGATGCCGTCGGCGAAGACCTGGAAATCAACGGTGCCCTTGGTTCCTTCTTCATCGTCGACGCCCACGTCCGAGAGAAACGATGTGTATCCGCCAGCAAGGTTGTAAACAATTGTGGAAGCGGCGTTGACGCCCAGGCCCTTGGCGTAGGTCACGCCATTCAGCGTGATGACATTTCCATCGCCTGTTGCCTGGCCGCCATTGGTCTGATCCTTCTCGACCGAACCCCAGGCGTTGGTGGCCGAAACCCACGGAAGATCGCTGAGGTACTTGGGTGCAGGAGGCGGCGGCGAAAGCGGTACCGTCGCGTTGGCGGTGTTGGTGTAGGCCGATGGACCTGCCGAATTAATGGCGTCGACGCGGTAGTAATAAATCTGCCCGGCGACGGCGGTGTTGTCGGCGTAAGTCGCGACGTTCGCCAGTGTCGAGCCGATCGGTGCGAACGTCAGGTTATCCGTGGACCGTTCGATGCTGAAGCTCGTCTCGTTGTTTGACCGATCCGACCAGGCGAGATTGATCTGTGTTGCGGCCGGCGTCGCAGTGAGCGTGATGGGTGCGATCGGAAGCGTCACAACCGTGGCGTTGGCGGTGTTGGTGTAAGCCGACGGACCAGCCGAGTTGATGGCGTCGACGCGGTAGTAGTAGTTCTGCCCGGCAACAGCCGTCGTGTCTGCGTATGTGGTGATGTTGGCGAGAGTAGTTCCGATCGGCGCGAAAGTCAGGTTGTCGGTCGAGCGCTCAATGCTAAAGCTCGTCTCATTGTTGGACTGATCCGACCAGGCGAGATTAATCTGAGTCGTCGTCGCGGTCGCAGTCAGTGTGATCGGCGCGATGGGCAACGTCACCACTGTGGCGTTGGCGGTGTTGGTGTAAGCCGATGGACCCGCTGAATTGATGGCGTTG
>JBBRHH010000219.1:0-9258 GCA_038222915.1 Tepidisphaerales bacterium | reverse complement strand
GCCAGCCACAGTAAACCACAACCCGACAATCGCCCGGCCACGCGAGATGATTCAAATCGCGGACGGTTGTGTTTGCGCGCCGCCGGCCACTATGCAGCGGCAGATAGTAGACCGACGCGGCTCGCTTGTTTAAGGCCTAGTGACGTCGAGGTGCTGGATCTAATGAGCCGCCTGATGTCGATCGCGGCAGGGCAGGCGATGGCAGCCGAAATGGCGGCGGTGTCGTCAAGCCGGTCGGAGATTTGGGGATCGGATCGCGTATGGGTTCGTGAAACCAGTCCAACGCCCGCGGGCTACGCTTATGCAGACGCGATGGATCAAAAGGCGGGCGAACTGCTGGCCCAGGCCAGGCAATACACGCAGGCAGCGCTGAAAAATCACAGCGAGACCCCGCAATACTACGACTATGTCGGCACGTTCGCCTTTCGCGAAAAGCGCTACGACCTCGCCGTGCAGGCTTATGAAAAAGCGGTGGCGCTGTCGCCAGCTGACATCGGCTTTCGATACGGGCTCGCCAACGCCTACTCATCGCAAAACGATTTCTTCCGCTACCTGCCGCACGTGACCGCCGGACGCAACCTGGAGCAGACGTCGATCGGTGCGCAGCTTCTGAGCGCCTGGCAGGAGATGGGCCGCGGCAACTTTGCCGGCGCTGATGCGATGTTCACCGCATCGCTAAAGATCGACCCCGCGGATGCCCGTCTCTCGGCCTACATGGGCGCGGTCGCCGAGGGACGCGGAAACTCCGCTGAGGCGCTCGCCTGTTTTCGCACGGCGCTGGCGCTCGAATTGGCGCGACTCAAAAACATGGGCATCGGGGCCGCCGGAGTCAAATCCGAAGGCCCGCTTAAAATGGCCGATATCGGCCGTGCGGTGGCGCTGCGCATGGCAGTTGCGCGTTTGATCCTCCCATCGGATCCTGGCGAGGCCGCCCGGCATTGCTCGTTGAACACGGACTGGGAAGTCCGCCTTACTCCATCTGAGATGCTTCCGCCGTTTGCAAGTGCCCTCTTACCCACTGCCAACATTCCGCATAAAAAGACTGACGGCCGCCGGCACGTCCCGCGCGGCGGCGAAGTCTTTCGCACCAATCATGCCATTGCCGGCATGGCCCTGTACGAGGCGGGCAAAGTGCAGGAGGCTGCCGAGCAATTTCGCCGAGCCTCGCATTATGGCCAGGTGCTGCTGCTGGCGGGGGCGAGCCCCAATGAGAAATTCGATACAGTCGGCTGGCCATCGGGCGCGGATCCTGCCGTCGCCCATGAATGCCTGATGAAGGTGGGCGACGAAGCCGAAGCAAGAAGATGGAGCACTCGCCCCCGGGGCGACCAACGTTGAACAGCGAACCCAGTGATTCCTGCATCGCCAAGACGGATGTTCTGTGTCCACTCCGTGGGCGCCTTTCCATTAGTCGGCCGCCCACAGTCGAGCGCCACATGCGGAACGCGACTGGACAGATTCAAGCAATGCGAAACCGGTCAGGACTCTCGCCAACGGAGAATCCTGACCGTTAAAAGATGCGGACCACGAGCAAGGTGCTTCCTCACCCTTTCAAACCACCACCCGCAAGCGCCAAGGCGTCCTCAGTGGTAAGCGGCCTGCCACCCATTCCCCACGCACCGCTCGCGACCTCCTCCACAACCGCCCACGTCACCGGCCGGAGATTCTCGCCTTCGATCGACACCATCGTGTCGGTGAGTTTTCGGATCATCTCGCGCTTTTGAGTCGGCGTGAACACACCTTCCAGGACTTTTACACTAATCAACGGCATATGCGGTCTCCTTCTTCGATTTGAGTTGCAATGTTGTTCAGCGCGGTCGGCAACTCTCAACCGCGCTTTACAGTTCGTTCACGAGCACGCCGCCCATAGCTATTTGCCCAGCGTATGCGTCCCATGAGTCATTGCACCGCCGGCCCGCAGCGCCGCCGTCACCAGCGTCGTCTCGGCCAGTTCCTGCTCGGTCGCGCCAGCTTCCTTCGCTCGCGTCGAGTGGATCTCAATGCAGTACGGGCACTGAGTCGTCAGCGCAACCGCCACCGCCATCAATTCCTTGTATTTGAGCGGCACCACGCCGCCCTTGAACGCCGCCGCATCAAACGCGACAAAGGCCTTGAACGCCTCTGGGGCCAGCTCACCAAGTCTGCCGAACTTCCCAAGGTTCTTCATGTCGTACATTGCAAAACTCCTTCGGATCTCACTCGTTTCCCGGCCGATCACACATGAACGTCACGCGTCTTTCGCACCGGACATGAAGAACTCTATGCATCCCCCAACCCAGGAACAGTGCACTACAGGTACACCCCCGCCTGCAGTGCGGGTAAACTGCCTTGGAACGAGGTTCTTATGGTCACAACCCGCAAAAAATCCGCGTCGGAGCTGTTCGATCTCCCCGATCCGCCAAAGACCGGCCGCGAAAGACTCCTCGCGGCCGCCATCGACCTGTTCTATCGAAATGGCTTCAACGCCATCGGCATCGATCAAGTCATCGCCGCCGCTGGCGTCACCAAGACGACGTTCTACAAGCATTTCGAAAGCAAGGACGACCTGATGGTCTCCGCGGTGAAACGCCGCGATGAGTGGGAATCCGAGGCATGGGGCCGGGCCATCAGAAAAATTGCCGGCGACGATCCCGCGCGGCAGTTCCTGGCCATGTTCGACGTTATGGATCTCTGGTTCAACGATCCGGATTTCCAAGGCTGCATCTTCACCAACGCGGCGGCCGAGTTTCCCAATCCGCACGACCCCGTACACGAAGCTGCGGCCGCGCGCAAGCGCCAAACCCGCGACAACTGGTACAACCTCGCCAAAGCTTCAGGAGCAAATCCGGCCGCCGCCAACACGTTCGCCGACTGTTTCACGGCGTTGGTCGAAGGCGCCCTGATCCTCAGGCAAATGCACGGCCGCAACGACGCGGCCCGCGTTGTGCGCCCCGCCGTCGAGCAACTGATTCGCACCTACCTGCCAGACGCTGCAATGACCGCACTCCCCCACTGAAAAATGGCCTCCACCGGAGTTGAACCGGTACGCCCTTTCGGGCAATGGATTTTGAGTCCATCGCGTCTGCCAATTCCGCCAGGAGGCCGGCAGAGCCCAGATTCTAACGCCCGAATCGCCACTCGCAACCCATCGCGCCAACCTGTCGCACCACCCACCAAAATTTTACCGCCCCACCCGCATCGGTTAATCTCCCAACACAGGGAGCCTTCGCAAAATCGGCGGGAAAACCAATGAATCTGACCATCCACCATTCGCCCAAAGACGCATCGTCCAGGTATTATCTGCATGCCTGGGCAGACGGCCGCACCTGGGACGTCGACGGCACGCCCTCCGGTCCGCTCATCGACTTCACCCTTCCCGGCGTGGTCGATCCGCGCCGCCTTCAGTTGATGTTTCGAAAAGTTGACGGCCTCGGCAAAGAAATCTGGGAGCCAAACGACTTCATCCGAAAAGTGCGCAAGGCCACTCCATCCATCTGGAGCTACGACGACTCCGCCAGAATCATCTACCAGAACCCCGCACCGCAGGGCGCTGTTATCCAGTCCGGCGACGTGATCTCCCTCAACGTCATTACCAAATCGACCTTCGCCGGCGGGCAGGTGCATGTGTGGAATCCTTACAATCCGAACTCCACACCGCGCAACTTTGCCGAAACGTCGCGAACGCCAAACGACGTCTCCACTTTCGATATTACGTTAGACGCCTCGACGGCCACAGGATTCCACTTCATGCTGACCGGCCCGGGCAACACCTGGGAGCCACAAAACGCCGTCCGCGTCTGGCGTCCACTCGACGGAAAAACCCCCTGGATCAAGAGCGGCCAGGTCAGCGTCCGCGTCAATCCGCTGAAGCTGTTGCCCGTCCAGGTCGAGGTCATCCTTCCCACCAGCCAGGCGCCCCCGAAACTTTTCCTCTACGATCCGGTGGAACAACTTTCCGTCGACTTCACGCTGCAACCGGCACAACAATCGCCTCTCGCACCGCTGTTCAAACTCGCCCGCTACGCCGGGTTCATGTACCCCGATGCCATTTACGAAGCCTGGGCCGATCCCGCCTCCGAAGGCCAGCAAATTACCCGTCCTTTCCCCGTCGATCCAGGCAACCTCGCAACCGTCTCCCGTTTCGCCCTCGGTTCCGACGGCTACCTCAACACCGTCACGGCAATCACCCAGAAGCTCATCGTTTCCCCACGGCCGGTAGGAGGAAATTTCACGGCCGGCATGACGGTGGACGTCTCCTTCGGAACAAGTCCCGTTCCTTACCAGTCGATTCCAGCCACTCAACAGCCCGATGGCACACTGACCGCGCAATTCTCAGCCATCCCCTCCGCATCCCATTCGATCCAGCTGCGCCCGGCGAATGCCTCCGAAGTCAAACCCTACAATTGGATCGACACGCGCCGCTTCTTCACCGCCCCCGCAGTTCCAGCGACTCTCTACACAACCGAAGGCATCTTCGGCCTCACCACCCGCGGCCCCAGCCCCTTCGCCGAACCGCCTCCGGGTCGACAAGCACTCATGGCGGCCGCCTTCCCCGACGGCGTCGCCGCTGCCAACGGCCTTTTCGATCCGATCGAACTCCCACACGGCGCAACCATCCTCGGCAATGACGTCTATTTCGTAGTACACGCACCCCACGCCGCCGCCAGCCAACTTGTTCTCGTCAACGAAGACGCCCCAGCCGTGCCGCCCAGCCGCACACTTCTTCCCATGTCCCTCACCAACGACGGCCGTTACTGGTGGTGTGCCGTATCCAAAGCGCAGGCGTCGCACGGCGCACGTTACCGTTTCCTCCTCAACGACGACCTCGAAGTCATGGACCCAGCCGCCCGATGGGTCTTCGACTCCGGCAATTTCAATACAAACCTGAACGACGATCCCGCCTCGCCCGACACGTCATGGTCCAGAGTCTTCGATCCCGCGCCGTCCCGAACGCTCGTCCAATCGGCTCCGTGGGACACCATGACCTGGGACGCAATGTTGTTCTACCAGATCCACCCCAAGCGATTCACCGATCTCAGCCGCGGCACGCACTCCTCCATGGAATTACTCACCGACGAACTCCAGCCCACCAGCCGCCTGGGTCGCCCCGGCTATCTCCGCTCCTTTCCCGCCACGGCATTTCAACTCATGCCGCTTCACGAATTCAAAAGCACAAACTCCTGGGGCTACAACCCGGCCTACTTCTTCGCCATCGATTCAGGCTACGGCGGCCCGGAAGGCCTCGCCGAATTTGTGCAAGCCGCCCACGCCGCCGGAAAAGGCGTGCTCCTTGACGTCGTCTACAACCACGTCAACGACTCGTCCCTACTCAGCATCGCGTTTGACGTCTATCGCAACGGCAGCACCGAATGGGGCGACAAAATCAACAACGCCCATCCGATGGTCATGGAATTCTTCCGCCAGGCAACCGTGTATCTCTGGCAAACCTTTGCGCTCGACGGCTTCCGCTTCGACGCCTCCAGCACGATCCTCGACAACAACGGCTGGGACTTTCTCAGCACGCTGCGCTGGGCCGTGCGCACCGCCGCCTCGACAACTTCAAAACGCTGGCCTTATTTCGTGGGCGAAAACGACAACAATCGCTGGAACATGACCAACCCCGCCTGGAGCATCCTCGATGGCCAATGGGATGTTGATCAGGTCTCCGACGTCGGCCAATGCGCCTACGATTCCTGGACCTCCACCGACAACACCGTCCCCAAACTCAAGGACACCCTCGAAGCCCCCGCCACGTGGACCGGCTGGCCATTCTCCGCCGCCACCTGCTACGGCGAAAGTCACGACACCGCGGGCGGCGTCAACGGCGCCAACCAGCGCATTGCAGCGCGCCCGCCCCGCGGGCAGGGATTTCAGATGGCCAAGGCCGTCGGGGCCGTGACCCTGCTATCCAAAAGCATCCCGCTCATCTTCATGGGCGAAGAATACGGCGAAACCCGTTCCTTCTTCATCAACGAAAACGAAGTCGCCATCAACCCCCAGTTGCAAGAGCCTTCCAGCGGCGCAACCGGCGACAAAACCACCGTCCTCGCCTGGTTCACCTCCCTCATGGGTCTGCGCAACGACCCGGCCAAAGGCCTGCGCGGCGACTCCTCCAGCCAGACCGTCTCCCCCGCCGGCTTCCGAACCATCGCCTTCACCTGTGGCCGCGACCAACAGCTCTTCGTCGTCGCCACCTTCGGCACCCCCGACCAATCCCAGAATTCGGCATGGCTGGGCCTCCCCGCCGGCGCTCCCTACAAGGAAATCTTCAATTCCTCCTGGCCGGTCTTTCAGGTGGAGTTTGAACAGGAACGCGCCAACGGTGGCTACAACGCCCGAATCTACAGCGGCCAAACCGTTCAACTCCCCTTCGCCGGCGCAGTCGTATTCGAACGCACCTGATTTATCCGCTCGAGTGATATCACGGCTGCGTGGCCGACAGCGACGCTTGCGTCGCCGACTGAGTGGTGGCCGGGCCCGTCGTTGGCGCAGTGGTCGTCGTCGGAGCAGTCGTGCTGCGCGTTGTCGGGTGATTCGGCGGCCGCGGGAATTGATCGCCTGAGTGATCCGCGTCGGTCGGCACCAGATACGTGTCCGTCGGCCCCGCCGGACTGAACTGCCGCCCCGAAACGCCCACCGCGCCAGGCTCGGCCGGCTTCGTCGACGCCGGCGCTGGTGCCAGCGCCGAATAAATATTGTCTGCCGCCACTCCGCAATAAGGCGTGCTCTCAAAGGTCACGTGATTGTCCACATACAAAACGTTCTGTCCCGATCGACCATGGTTTCGCGAATTTGCCTGAGCCAGGTTAAAAGGCGACGCGTCATGGCCAGGCCCCGAAGCGCCCTCGCCTTGCACACCCGGATTCTTGTCCGCCATCACCACAAAATGCGGCGGCTCAAGATCCGTCAACCGAAATCCGCTCGCGTTCGAAAATGGCGAGCAGTACGAATAGCTCAGGTGATGCCCATCCAGAAAATTCGACCGGTCAGAAACGACCCCCTTGTTGTCTGAAGGCTTGGCCGGGTCTGGAACATCCCCCGTGCTCGGGCAAATGAACACCGCCGCCGGCACCGACCCTTCCGGCGAAAAATACCCCAGGCGCACCAGCAGCCACAGCGAAGCCGTGACGTCACTCGGCTGCACCGGCCCATCGATCACAAACGGATTCGCGGCGTTTGCCCCGGTAAACGCCGCATACCCCGTCGTCCGCACCAGCGGATCATAAATCGTCCGCGGATAAGCGTGATCGTTCCAGCTCGCGTAATGTGTAAGGGCAAATCCCACCTGTCGAAGATGATCCGAGCACAGCGCCCGCCGGGACGTCTCGCGTTCCTTCACCAGATAAGGAATGAAAATGCTCAGAATCACAACGAAGACGCCGATCAGCACGAGCAGTTCGACGGCCGTAAAGCCTCGACGTTGCATAGAGCGGCAGCCCATGAATGGCGTCCGGCGCGGCATCGCTGATTGAGAATGGGCATGCACAGGAAACGCAAAGTAATCCCTGCGATCACAACGTTCAATGTCAACGCAAACCGCTCGATCGCCTCACGTCTATTGACTCTTCTCAATAGTTGTGACAAACCATAGGCCCAAAGGAGAACCATCCATGCGCAAAGTCGGGTTTTTGTTACTTCTGATCTGTGCCTTTTCGATGTTGTCGAGCTGCAGGAAAGGTGAGAAGAACGGCGAGAAGCAGTTGACCATCGCCATGATGCCCAAGAGCAAGGGCAACGCCTACTTCATCTCTTGCCGCGTCGGCGCTGAAGAGGCCGCCAGGGAACTGAACGCTAAGCTGATCTGGGACGGCCCCACCGATCCCGACCCGGCCAAACAAAACGAAATCATCGACACCTGGATCACCCGCGGCGTCGATGTCATCGCCGCCGCCGTCGAAAACCGGGCCGGCCTCTCGTCCGTCCTGAAAAAAGCCCAGCAGCGCGGCATCAAGGTCATCACCTGGGACGCCGACACCGAGCCCGACGCCCGAAGCTTCTTCGTCAATCAGGCGACCCCCGAGGGCATCGCGACGGCCTTGATGGACAACGCCGCCCGCATCCTCAACAACGAAGGCGAATTCGCCATCGTCACCGCGTCGCTCACCGCCGGAAACATGATCGAATGGCAGCGGTGCATCGAAGAGCGCAGGGCCGCCAAGTATCCCAACATCAAGATGGCCGACCTCCGCCCCTGCGACGACCTTCAGAAAAAGGCCTTCGACGAAACCAACACCATCCTCAACGCCCACCCCAACGTAAAACTGATCATGGCCATCTGCTCACCGGCCGCGCCGGGCGCCGCCGAAGCCGTCACCCAGTCCGGCCGAAAAGACGTCAAAGTCATCGGCATCAGCCTCCCCAACGACAACAAGATCTACGTCCACTCCGGCGTCACCGACTCGATCCTTCTCTGGAACACCAAGGACCTTGGCTACGCCGCGGTGCAGGCCGCCGCCGCTCTCCACAAAGGAACCCTGAAAGCCGGCGACACCACCTTCCAGGCCGGCCGCCTAGGCAAACTCAACATCCGCAACACCGACATCCTGCTCGGCGAGCCATTCATCTTCAACAAGGACAACATCGACAAGTTCGATTTCTAAGCAACTGCCCCGATTGCCGATAGGAGCGTGAAGGAAGATCAGCCCAGGTCGGCCCCCAACTTGACCTGTCGCAACCCGCCTATCATAATCGCAGAAGAATCACGGCAGCGTAGCTCAGTTGGCAGAGCAGGGGATTCATAAGCCCCGGGTCACAGGTTCGAGTCCTGTCGCTGCTATTCCATTTATCTATAACCACTTGCGACAATCCAAGTCGCCAGAAGTTGGCCGCAAGTGGTCGCACGACCTACGTCAACACTTCCTTCACCACCTGCCCGCTCACATCCGTCAACCGGTAGTCCCGCCCCGCATGCCGATACGTCAGCCGTTCGTGATTCAGCCCCAGCAAATGCAAAATCGTCGCGTGGAAATCATGCACATGAACACGATTCTCCGTAACCGCCACTCCATACTCATCTGTCGATCCAACCACCGTTCCCCCCTTCACACCCGCCCCGGCCATCCATGAACTGAACGCCTGATGATGATGCTCCCGCCCCGCATGGCCGGCCTGTTCATGATAAGGCGTTCTTCCAAACTCGGTCGTCCACACCACCAGCGTATCTTCCAGCATCCCCCGCTGCTTCAGATCTGCCAGCAGTCCGGCGATAGGTTGATCCACATTTTTCGCCAGTGCCACGTGGTCGTTCATATTTCCGTGAGAGTCCCAGTTGGCGCTCGA
>JBBRHH010000218.1:0-9272 GCA_038222915.1 Tepidisphaerales bacterium | reverse complement strand
GACGTTGGGAAGCATTACCTCAACTCTTTCCTTCGACGACGTTCATTATATCGGGGAAGTACGCACCTGCCATTGAAATCCGCGAAACCAGCCTTAGCGGCCCGTGCAAATGAAAGGTGGACAAAGGTCGCCGCGGCCGTGCTCAAAGGGACGACGGGAGCAGACGAGCGACGGAAACTGCGAAAATCTGATTGCCAGGCAGTTGCAATTCGACATCTTCCCCGATTGCGCGTTTCGCCATCCGTTCATACCGCTCAAGGTCGGGCTGCGGCATTGTGTAAACCTCCAGCACGAGGTCCTGGAGATTGATGATCACATATTGCTGGATGCCATGCCGCGCGTAAATCGCCATTTTGACTGTTCGATCACGGCGCAGCGAGCTGTCTGAAACTTCGATCGCACAGGAAATATCCGCGGGCCCGGGCTTGCGTTTGCGATAATCGTCAATACTCCCGACAACAATCAACGCGTCGGGCTCGGGCATGCTTTCGGGCGGCAGTTTCGCGGGAGCCTGTATGCGGATCGAGCAACCCAACGCTTTGATCGCGGGCCTCAGGTCCATCAACTGCTCAATGCACCAAACGTGATCATCGCCTGCAGTCATCGTGTCTTCCCCAAGGTGACCGCGATCCTTGCGGATCATCACGCCATCCAGCAGTTCAATCAACTCGCCTTCCGGAACAATGCCTGCCTCGATCATCTTATCGAACTGATCGACGTCCAGGGGAACGACTTGCAGCGTTCCATTCATTTGTTCTGGATGAAAAGCGATGGACATAGACTCTTTCCTTCGATGACACTGATTATATCGGGGAAGTACACACGTGCCATCGAAATCCGCACGGAAACAGCTTAACTCTCCACCGCGGCAGGCCTCTCGTACTCACCAACCGGCTTATAAAACCGGCCGCTATCCGAGGTGTCCAGGAATGCTTCCATCAGATCCAACACGAGATAGGCCTGCTCGAGTGAGCAGCGGTGTGGCTTGCCGGCGCGGATGGCGGTGGCCATGTCCGCCAGCCCAACCCCCCTGCCGTAGCCAGTTGGTGACGTCGGGGAGACTGTGGTGAACTCGGTTGCCCCCGCCCGACAGATTTTTACCTCGCCATCGAACAGGTTGGGGTCTGGCACCGCGAGCGTTCCTTCCGTTCCGAAGATGGTGATGGGCGGATGGGGTGAATGCATGACGGCGAAGCTCTGGGTGATTGTTCCGGTTACGCCGGAGGTGAACTCCATGAGGCCGGCGATGTGGTCTGGGGTTTCCACCGTGATCGTCTTGCCTTTTTGGGGCTCGCTGGTGATCAGGCGCTCGGGGATGGCGATGCTGGAGACGCCCGCGACGCGCGCCACGGGTCCGAGCAGATTCAGGAGCGCGGTGAGGTAGTACGGGCCCATGTCGAACATCGGGCCTGCGCCGGCCTCGTAGTAGAACTCCGGGCTGGGATGCCAGCTTTCGTGGCCGCGACACATCATGAAGGCGGTGAAGGCGACCGGCCTACCAATCGCGCCATCATCAATGAGTTTTCGCGCGGTCTGGATGCCAGCGCCGAGGAATGTGTCGGGAGCGCAGCCGACGCGGAGGCCGGTTTCCTGGGCGACGTCGAGGATTTCGCGGCCTTCGTGACGGTCGACGGCGAGGGGCTTTTCGATGAATGTGTGCTTGCCGGCTCGAAGGGCGCGAATCGCAATCGACGCGTGGGCTTTGGGCACGGTCAGGTTCAGTACAATCTCGATGGAGGGGTCTTTCAGGAGATCCTCGACAGAGAGTACGCGCGGGATATTGAACTCCGCGGCCTTGGCCTGGGCGGCCTGGGCGTTGAGGTCAGCGAGAGCGACCACTTCCAGAATTGGAGATGTGCTTGCGGTCTGTAGATACGCCCCACTGATGGCCCCTGTCCCAACGACTCCGACTCGAACACGATCGGCCATGAATAACCTCTTCCTCTCGCTTACTTCATCGCCCCAAAGTTCCCCAGTATCTTCAACCCGACCCCCTGGCTTTTTTCCGGATGGAACTGTGTCGCGACGACGTTGTCCTTCCAGACACTGCTTACAAAACCACGGCCGTAGTCGGTTGTTGTTGCGATCACCTCAGCGTCGCGAGGGACTACGTGATAGCCGTGTACGAAATAGACATTCGCGCCGGGCGGAAGTTCCCGGAAGAGCGGGGATTGGCGGCGGACTTCGAGCTGATTCCAGCCCATGTGGGGGACTTTGAGGCCGAGGGTTTCGTCGACGTCGAATCGGATGCACTCGCCGGCCATGACGCCCAGGCCCTTGTGCTCGCCATCTTCGTAGCCGACGTCGAAGAGCATCTGCAGGCCGAGGCAGATGCCGAGGAATGGGCGGCCTTTCTCGATGTGGCGAAGGATCGGGCCGTCGAGCTCTTTTTCACGCAGGGTGGCAATGGCGTCTTTGAACGCCCCGACGCCGGGCAGGACGAGGCGGTCGGCGTGGCTGATTTCTTCAGGCCTGGAGACAATGGTGGCGGAGCATCCGGCGGCTTCGAACCCCTTTTGCACTGACCGCAGGTTGGCCATGCCGTAATCCAGGATGCTGATGGTCATAAGACATCAAGCATAGGCGGACTTCCGCCCCATCGCCACGATCCGGCTTACCTGGTGACGACCACGATCTCGACCCGGCGATTGGCGGCCTTATTGGCTTTGTCGCGGGGTTTGTATTCGCCGTAGCCACTGGTGGTGATGCGATGGGCGTCGACGCCGGCGGCGGCGAGGTAGCGGGAGACCTGGGCGGCACGTTCCATCGATAGATCGAGGTTATCGACCCACATGTCTTTGGTGCGGGTGATGGGATCGCTGTCGGTGTGGCCTTCTACGCGGAGCGGCTTGCCGGTGTATTCCTTGTTTAAGGCCGAGACGACCTTGTCGAGGGTGGCGCGGGCGGATTCCTTTAATGTGGCCTTGCCGGAGTCGAAGAGAACGTCGCTGGAGAGATTGACGGTGACGGTTCCGGCGCGGGGGTCGTAGGTGGTGTCGAGGCCTTCGAGGCCGCCGGCTTTGGGTTGGTCGGTGATGGCAGGCACTGAGGGGCCTGCGGCTCGGAGCCTGGCGAGTTCGTCGTCTCGCTGTTTGAGCTCATTCTGGAGGCGCGCGAGTTCGGCCGGGTCGATGCCGCTGGTGCTGGCGAGGACGGGAGAGGCCTTCCTGGCGCGCTCCTGATCGAGGGCCAACTGAAGTTCTTTGTTTTGTTTCCAGAGCTTGTCGCGTTCATCCGCGACGGCGCTTTGGCAGCCTGTCGCCGAAAAGCCAGCCAAGCCCAACATTAGACCGATAACAATCTTTGCGTACCCCATGCCAAGACTCCTTTCAATGTGGAGTGAAACCAAAGCCGATGCTAAGGGAAATGCCTATCACGTCAAGTACAACCCGCGCTTGCGACAACCAGAACGAGGCTGAAAACGAGGAGCAGGATCCTCCAGAGTACATCCGGAAAAGACGGGAGCGGATGATTGCGCGGAAGCGCCGCGCGGCTGGCCGGGCGCAGCAGATGCAGCATGTGCCGCGGCGGCAACTGCAGCTTTTTCCGGCGGTCGCTCCTTCGCAGGTCACCTGGCGACTGAGTTCGCTGAGCACGAGGATTGGCAAACCGTGCGGGGCTTTGTGCGTGCATGCGGCGAATACGCTGATTGAGGCGATTCCGCCACTGAGCGCGGCCGAGCAGTGGGTTAAGTGTCATCATGCTCAACTCAATGCGATCTGGACGCGGCTTCGCGCCCGACGAGAGCAGCCGAATGCGTATCTGTATTTTGAACTGGAATGCGCGCGGCAATCCGCTTGAGCTCATAATGCTCCGATCTCTTCCGTGAGCGCGTTGACGATTCGCGCCAGGTCCTCCTTTCCCATCGTAAGGGGCGGCATCATTACTATGACATCACCGAGTGGGCGAAGAATGATGCCGTGGTTTCGGAGCCGCTGACAGATGGCCGCTCCGGTTCGGAGTTTTGGGTTGAAGGCGGTGCGCGTCGGGCGGTCTGCCACCAGCTCGATGCCGACCATAAGGCCTTTTTGACGGATCTCACCTACGTGGGGGAGGGCCGCGAGGGACTTGAGTTGGGCCGCGAGGAAGAAAGCCTTGTCGGCGACTTGTTCAATCAAATTGTTTTTTTCGAAAAGGTTGAGGGAGGCTAGGGCCGCGGCGCAGGCGAGCGGATTGCCGGTGGAGGTGTGGCCGTGGAAGCAGGGTTTGCCTTCCCAGGGGTCAGCCAGGAAGGCGTCGAAGATTTTCTGGGTGGCGAAGGTTGCGGCGAGCGGGAGGTAGCCGCCGCTGATGCCTTTGGCGGTGCACATCAGGTCAGGTAGCACGTTCTCGTGTTCGCAGGCGAACATTTTTCCGGTGCGGCCGAAACCCACTGCGACTTCGTCGGCGATCAGCAGGACGTTGTATTTGGTGGCCAAGTGTCGGACGGCGCGTAGAAATCCGGGCGGGTGGACGATCATGCCGGCTGCGCCCTGGACGATGGGTTCGATGGCGATTGCGGCAATCGTCTCGGCATGCGCCTGCAGGATTCGCTCAAGGTCGCGGAGGCAGTTCGTCTTTACGGTTTCTGGATCGTTTGGCGTCTCGCTATGGAATGTGAATGGGGTGGGGGCGAAGTGGACTTTGAAGAGCATTGGGAAGTAGGGGCGATGGAAGGCGGCGACCCGCCCTACCGACATTGCGCCGACGGTGTCGCCGTGATAGGCCTCGGAGAAACCGACGAGCTCGGTCTTCTGCGGCTGGCCGACGTTGTACCAATATTGGGCGGCCATCTTGAAGGCGATCTCGGTGGCAGTGGCTCCGCTGTCGCTGTAGAAGATTTTTTTGAGGTTGGGCGGGCCGATTTTCATCAGGCGATCGGCGAGGAGGATGGCGGGTTCGCTGGAGAGGCCGAGCATTGTGGAGTGGGCGACTTTGCCGAGCTGGGCGCGGATGGCTTCGTCGATCTCGGGGACCTGGTGGCCATGGACGTTGCACCAGAGACTGCTGACGCCGTCGAGGTAACGTTTGCCTTCGGTGTCGATGAGGTGCATGCCTTCGGCGGCGACGATGACGAGGGGATCGCTCTCCAACCAGAGCTTCATTGGGGTGAAGGGGTGCCAGATGTGCTGTTTGTCGAGTTGGGATAAGTGCATGGTGGTCTCATGGGACAAACAGAACGGGGTCGCCTACGGCGATGTGCAATTGGTCGCCGGCGGAACCGTCGCGGATGGAAATCTCCAGGAGGCCGCTGCTGCCGATCAGAGCTACATTGCCGTTGACGGCTACGTCGCTGTAGGTTTTGCGCAGCGGGCCGATATTTGCGCCGTTCAGGAGGATGCGATCAGTGGAGATCATGGACGCAGGGACATTGGTGATCGCGTTGCCGAAGCGGTCGATGTAGATGACTTGTGCTTCGGTGAGGTTGGCGGCGAGGTGGAGGGGCAGGAGGACTGGGTCCGAAATTTCCTGGGCGATCTGGCTGATAGCGACGCCGGTTGCGAGCATGGCGGCGGCGGGGGCGAGGATGTCGCGGCCGTGGAAGGTGGTGCTGGACTGGGGTGGACGCCAGGTGAGTTCGTAGAACTTTGCTGGTTTGACGGTTCGGCGAACGGCCCAGGTGATCAGACCGTTATCGGGGCAGATAATCGATTGATCGTTGATACGCGCGATGAGCACGCGGCGATTGGAGCCGACGCCGGGGTCGACGACGGCGAGGTGGACGGTTGTGGGCGGTAGGCCCATGGCCAAGGCGCGTTCGAGGGAGATGGTGGCGGCGGTGAGATCGCCGGGGGGGATAAGATGCGTAACATCCAACAATCTTGCGGCCGGAGCGGCTTGCAACAGAACAGCCTGCATGGCGGCGACGTACCAGTCGTCCAGGCCGAAGTCTGTCAGCAATGTGATGACGGGCGGCATGGAGCTCTTCTCCTGGGAGAACCGGGACGGCGACATCGGTCCGAGAATATGGGTCTGCGCCGATAGGGTCAATTGATCCCGGCGCGCATACAATGGATCACAATGGAAGATAAACGCACCATGGGCAAAGTGAAGGAGCCGAGTTCGCTGGAACGGATGATCCAGTACCAGATCGTCGATCGGGGGATTCACGATCCGCGGGTGATTGAAGCGATCCGGGCGGTTCCACGGGACAAATTTTTCCCGGCTGACAATCAGGAGGCGGCCTTTGCTGACCGCGCTGTGTCGATCGGACATGGCCAGACGATCAGCCAGCCTTATATGGTTGCGTTGATGACGCAGCGGCTGGAAGTGGCGGCAAACCACCGGGTGCTGGATATCGGGACGGGCAGCGGATACCAGGCGGCGATTCTTGGCCGGCTTGCGGCGGAGGTGTACACGGTTGAACGTGTGAAGCCGCTGCTCGATCAGGCCTGGGAAAGGCTGATGTCGCTGTCGATCCGCAATGTGCACTTTCGTCATGGAGATGGCAGCCTTGGGTGGGCGGACGCCGCGCCGTTTGATCGGATTCTGATTGGCGCCGGCGCACGCGAACTGCCGCGCCAACTGCTGCTCAGTCAGTTGAAGGACGGCGGAGTGGCTGTCGTGCCGATCGGGAACGAGGACCAGCAGATGCTTGTCGAAGTTCAGCGCCACGGCGATGAGCTGGCGACGATCGACATCTGCCCGTGCCGATTTGTGAAACTGATTGGCGAAGCGGGTTGGCCGGCGGAAATGAAGTAGGGCGCAAGCTTCTCTACCAATCGCGGAAATCTGCGTATACTGCGTGCTCGGAGATAAACCTTGAGCACTCAGAGCATCCAGAGTCCGGACCCCGTTCAAATCCTGCGCGAGCATGGCGAGCATCTGGCGGCCTACTTCACGCAGGTATTTGCGCGCTATGACGGAGCGCCCAAGCGGCTGCTTGAGTCGATTCAATACAGTTTGCTGGCCGGTGGAAAGCGGCTTCGGCCGGCACTGGTGCTGGAGACGGCGCATGCGGTTGCGCCGAATCAGCCTGTTCCCAATCGTTCGGCGCTGGCGGCGGGCGGCGCGATTGAGCTGATCCACACCTTCAGCCTCGTGCACGATGATTTGCCGGCCATGGACAACGATGATCTGCGACGCGGGCGGCCTACGAATCACAAGGTATATGGGGAGGCGATGGCAATTCTTGCGGGGGATGCGATGGTGGGGATGGCGTTTGAGATCATTGCCGTGGATGCGGAGCCAGGCGTGGCGGGGGCGCTGGTGCGGGAACTGGCCAATGCGACCGGGCCGGAAGGGATGATCGGCGGACAGGTGCTGGATATGGATGGTGAGAACAAGGCGCTGACGCTTCCAGAACTGCAGCGGCTGCACCGATTGAAGACGGGGGCGCTCTTGGCGGCTTCGTGCCGGCTGGGGGCGATTGCGGCCGGGGCTTCGGAGCAGCAGTTGGCGGCGGTGACGCATTTTGGACATCAGATTGGGCTGGTGTTTCAGATCATGGATGACATTCTCGATGTGACTTCGTCGCCCGAGCAGATGGGGAAGGCAACGGGCAAGGACGCGGCGCGGGGGAAGAACACGTATCCGAGTTTGATGGGGCTGGAGGGGAGCCGTCGCGAGGCGGCGGATCAGCTTAAGAATGCGCTGGCTTCGCTTGAGGTGCTTGGCGCGGCCGGGGATGGGCTGCGGGCGCTGGCGAATTTTGTGGTGAGCCGTAACACATAAGACTTCCCATGAACCCAGTACGCATCGACCTGAAAAAAGACGAGAAGATGGAGATTGAGTGGGAAGATGGGCGCGTGTGCGTTTATCCGATTGGATATCTTCGCACGCACTGCCCGTGTGCGCTGTGCAAGACGGAGCGGGAGGCGCAGCAGAGGAGCAAGTCGCTCTTGCGGGTGCTGCCGGGAAATTACTCGAAGCCGCTGGCCGTGGTGAGCGCGGAGTATGTAGGGAGCTATGCGATCCGGCTGGAGTGGTCGGACGATCATGGGAGTGGGATTTACTCATTTCAGTATTTGCTGGAGATTTGCCCGGGGTAGTAGTTGCTGGGTGTTGGGTGTTGGGATTGCCGTGTGCGTGTGAAGTGCGCGCAAAATTGTGTTTGGGCACGAGCGGCGCTTGGTCGATTGAAGGTAAAAGTCGATTTAAAAGAGAGTTGTGAATAATCGACGGGTGCCTTTCCGCTCGAAAAACCGACCCCAAAGCGGTATAGAACCCTCCCTCCAACCTCCCCCGAATCGCCCCAAACCGACGGTAAATCGCCCCGTTTTGACCCTCGAATCGCCCCAAAGCGACGGAGGCCTGCGGAGTCATTCCGGAGGCATGAATGCATGGAACAAAACGTGGAGAGGGACGATCTTCCGACTTACTGCGATCGTTGACGGTGGCGGGGATTTCTTCGTTAGACCAGATGGATTGGTGGATGATTTCCCGCATTGGATGGCCCTCCGGTGTGTAGCCTCTTCCTGATGCCTCCTGAGATTTTTCGTTACTTAACAAGATCCTATCATCGAGAGGCATTCCCGTCAAGTAAATGTTTGGGTTTGCAGAAATATTTTTCCGCCATGTGCCGATCTTCTGCGCAGAGTACACTCCTGATCATGCTCACATTGCAAAGATATACGGAGCAGGTTGTCCTCTGGCCCAAGACGGGCCAGCACATTCTCGCGCAGGTTGACTTCGTCCCTTTTTAGCGGCCCGACCTCCTACTTTTTCCATGGCCCTGGGCCCTGCGCGAATCGCTTAGAATGCGTATTGAGAGCAACGAGCTAACTAAAGGAGGTCGCGCCATGTCTCGCACATTGTTCGTAGGACTTGATCGGCCAGAATCGGACGACTTGCGCAGCAGGCTAAGCAATCCGAGCGTAGCGTATGCGGTCCTGCCAAACATCAGGCTGGATCGCGGCGTGTTGCTGGTGGAACGAAGCGGCACCATCGGGCAGTTTCTGCCCGTAACCAAAGTAATTTACCATGGCATCTTTGAAAATGACTTTGACTTTATCACCGCACTCGCGCTCTGGGCCGGGCCTTGCCTGCCTGACGCCGTGGGCATGATGCGGTGCCGATTGCGGCTGCCATGCCTGGCGGACTCGTTGCGGGTTACCCGATTCGGTTCGATGCCGCGCGGCTGGGTGGATCGCGAGCAGATCGCTCGTGTCGATCGTTTGTCGGTAGCCAAATGGGGAAACTGGCACTGCGGCGAGAACAAGGAACAATTCGCTTCTGATTGGACTGCGAGCGAACCAACGGTTATTGAAGAATTCATCGAGGGAGAGGCCGTGCGGATCATGCTGATCGGGGAGCGCGCGTGGCAGATCGCACTGACCGGCGAGAACTGGCGA
>JBBRHH010000217.1:0-9289 GCA_038222915.1 Tepidisphaerales bacterium | reverse complement strand
GTCTGCCGACCATTCAGAAGCTTTTCAACAAGTTCCTGCGCAGTGGACACAAGCTGTTTCGTGACCGATTAGCAAACTGGATTGGGCATCCCGATGCGAAAAAGCGACTATTCGGCATAACTGGTGCAGCGTTCGCGGCGCTGACCTCCGGCGGCGAGAACCAGGGCGATAGTCGATGGGCAAGAGCAATTGGAGGAGCGCTTTCGCGATCTTTTCCAGCGCCGACATGACTGCATTCACAACTGTGACCGCCCAAAGGTTTCACCACAGGCCCTGCAACTGGGTGGCACCGTCCTCAAAGTCATTCAGGATGCCGAATTTCTAGTATTGCGTTGTGATGAGCACTTCAACAATTAATTTCGAGAATTCTTGCTTGGCACCGGCTGTCCACCGGCAATCGTCACGCAGGCGGGGTATTGAAGCCTTACTATCCATTGGGACAACGAAGTGGGAGTAAAAGCAGCCAGCGCGTGCTGACATCCTCATCGTCCCACAGCCCGCTCAATCTCCGCAAACGACGCCGCTCCCTGCGCCACCATGTTGTACCCCGATTGCATCAGCCGGAGAAAATCCGGCCCCAGCGACTGATAGATTTCCTGCGCAGTTGGCGTCTTCGTAATCAGCTCGCGCAGTTCTTCCGTAATCGTCAGCAATTCAAAGATCGCCCGCCGCCCCGCATGCCCCGTATTCAAGCAGCGCGGACAACCCGCCGGCTCATAAATCCGCGTGACGTTCGCATGTGCCGGCCCAAGCCGCGCCAACTGCTCGGCGCTCGGAACCACCGGCCTCTTGCACGCCGGGCAAAGCTGCCGCACCAGCCGCTGCGCCACCACGATCTGCAAGCCCTGCGCAATCAGATACCGCTCCAGCCCCAGATCCATCAGCCGGAAAATCGTGCCCACCGTGTCCTTCGTGTGCACCGTCGAAAAAACCAGGTGCCCGGTCATCGCCGCCTGAATCGCCGTCCGCGCCGTCTCCGCATCCCGCACCTCGCCCACCAGGATCACATCCGGGTCCTGCCGCAGCACCGATTTCAGCAGCGTCGAAAAACTCTTCCCCTGGCTTTCATCCACCGGAATCTGCGTAACACCGTCCAGTTGAATTTCCACTGGATCTTCAATGGTCACAACATTCCGGTCGCTCAACCGAAGGCTGCGGATCAGCGAATAAAGCGTGCTGGTCTTTCCCGACCCCGTCGGCCCGCATACCAGCACCATCCCCGCATCCTGCAGAATCGCTTCCTTAAGCTGGCGCGTAAGCGTCGCGGGCATGCGGAGGTCATCCACCCGCGTTGGCGCGTTCCCCGGGTCCAGCACCCGCAGCACCAGCTTCTGGCCAAATACCGAAGGCGCAAAGCTCATCCGGTAATCGATCAGGGTATTCTTCAGTTTCCCCGCAAAATGACCTTCCTGAATCGCGTTCCGCTGTGAAATATCGATGTCGCTCAGGATCTTGCACACCGCCGCGACCTTCGTCCCCGCCGCCGTCGGAAGTTCGATTACGTCCACCATGCTCCCATCCACGCGCATCCGTACATGGTAATGGTGCGCCTTGGGCTCGATGTGGATATCCGTTGCCCGTCCCCGCGCCGCAATCAGCAATAGCAGCCGAAGAATATCCACCGCCTCCCCGCTCGCCCCCGCGCCTTCACCCGCCTTGTGCACCACCTGCCCCCGTCCGCTGATCAGCGCGATATCTTCCGGCGTATACCGCTGATCCAGCATCCCCGCCGCCATCTGCCGCAGCTTTGCTTCATAGCCCCCTTTGCCACCGCCGTCGTCCCGCACAACCTTCAACGGCGCATCTTCCTCGTCCCGCCGCGACATGCGGGGCAGGGGAGGCAACTCCTCCGCCTCCACAATGTCCTCTTCGCCCAGGAGCATCACGCCCGGGTTCTCCCCGGCCACTTCCTCCAGCGTATCCAGCAGATTGTCGGCGGCGTCCGGCGCGTACAACACAAGATTTGTCGCCCCAATCGTGATCACTTCGCCCGGCATCAGGTCCGCCGACTCCACCCGCAGTCCGTTGATGAAAGTCCCGTTGCTCGACTTGAGATCGCGCAGCCGAAACCCCTGCTTCGATCGTTCAATCACGCAATGAAACCGGCTGGCGCGTTGATCGGTAATCGGAACAACATTGTCCGAGTGCCGTCCAACGGTAACCGGCTCATCTGTAACCGGAACCTTGCGCACCCCTTCGGGCGATTGGATTTCGAGATACGTTTCACTCATCGGATTGGTTCTGTAGCTAGAATAGTTTAGCAATGGCCAAAGCAAGAACACAGTTCCTGTGCAATCAGTGCGGAAGCGTCCATCCCAAGTGGATGGGCAAGTGTCCCGACTGCGGCACCTGGGATAGTCTACAGGAGTATAAGGAGCCCGCCTTCGACGAGCGCGCTGCCAAGCGAACCGGCGCGATCACCGCCGGCCGACCCGCCTCGCGCGAGGTCCTCCAGGGCGCCGAACCTCTCGCCATCGCGGCCATCGAAGAATCACAGGTCCCGCGTCTCACCTGCGGCATCGGCGAGTTCGACCGCGTCCTCGGCGGCGGCGTAGTCCCCGGTTCCGCCATCCTCGTCGGCGGCGAGCCCGGCATCGGCAAATCCACTCTCCTCCTCCAGGTCGCCAACGCACTCGCCGAAGGAGGCAAGGCCGGCCCCGCCTCCGTCATGTATGTCACCAGTGAAGAATCCGCCCGCCAGACTGCCCTCCGAGCCGGCCGTCTGGGCGCAAAGGCCACGACTCTCCTCGTCCTCGCCGAAACCAACGTCGAGCGCATCCAGAACCAGATTCACAAGCACAACCCCGCCGTCGTCATCATCGATTCAATCCAGATGATCTACAAACCCGATCTCCCGGCCGCGCCCGGCTCGGTCACCCAGCTTCGCGATTGCTGCATGGAGCTTGTCTATCTCGCCAAGGCCAGCGGGGTCGCCATCATCTTTGTCGGCCACGTCACCAAGGCCGGCACGCTCGCCGGCCCGAAGATTATCGAGCACATCGTCGACACTGTCGTCTATTTCGAAGGCGATCGCTTCCACTCCCATCGCATCGTACGCTGCATCAAAAACCGCTTCGGCAACACCCACGAGGTCGGCCTCTTCGAAATGACCGGCGAAGGCCTCAAGGAAGTCACCGACCCCGGTAACCTCTTCATCGAACACTACGGCCCCGGCGGCCCGCCCAGCGGCTCAATCATCACCGCCGCCATGCAGGGCTCCCGCGTCCTGCTCCTCGAGGTCCAGGCCCTGACCGCCTCCAGCGTCATCGGCGCGGCCAAGCGTAAAGTTAGCGGCGTCAGCTCCGATCGCGTCTCCATGATCATCGCCGTCCTCGAAAAACGCGCCGAGCTCCGCCTCGCGGCCGACGACGTCTTCGTCAACATCGCCGGCGGCGTCAAAGTCGCCGAGCCGGCCATCGATCTCGCCATCGCACTTGCCATCGCATCCGCTCACATGAATCGCCCCATCGCCGCCGGCACCCTCGCCGTAGGCGAACTGGGACTCGGCGGCGAAGTCCGCTCCGTGCCGCAACTGGAAGTCCGCCTCCGCGAAGCCGCTCGCCTCGGCTGCAGTCAGGGCATCGTCCCGCCGGTAGGGGGGCAGGTGCTGAAGTTAAAAGGAATGGCACTTCACGAAGTGCGCCGACTGTCCCAGGCGATGGCCATGCAATGAAGCGGTTTACTCGACTTCAATCGCAATCACCGTCTGATCGTCGCCAGGCCGCGTGCCGCTTAGATGCTCGCGCACAGCATTGTTGATATCGCGGATGATCGTGAGTGGATCCGTACCCGATTGCCCGAGAATCCGTTCAATCCCCTCGGGTCCAAAAAAGTCCCCCTTCGGATTCCGAGCCTCCACGATGCCGTCGGTGTACAGCAATAGGTTCTGCCCCGAAGTCAGGATCAAGTCCGCCTCCTGATAATGCGTGTCCTCCATCACCCCCAGCGGCAGGTCGCCGATTTCATCCAGCGTTCTCGCGGGCCCGAACGGCGTCGTCAGCAATGGCGGATTATGTCCCGCCCGCGCATAAGCCAAATGCCGCGTCGCTGGATCATAGAAAGCGAGGAACGCCGTCACAAAAGAGTCGCCGATCGGCTTGGCGCAAAGATGCCGATTGACATGCACCAGCAATTCCGACGGCCCCATCGGCTTGCGCGGATAAGCATGCAGGATGGAATGAAACATCGCCATCACCACCGCCGCCGACGGTCCGTGTCCCGACACATCGCCAATCAAAATTGCCCACCGATCGTCGTCCAGCGTATGAATAATCTCAGGCCGCGTCCCCAGCGGAACAAAGTCGTACATATCACCGCCGGCCTGATCGAAAGTCTCATACGACGCCGCAATTCGAAGCCCCGGCACGCGCGGCATCACGCTGGGAAGCAGAGCCCGCTGAATCGTCGCAATGTGCTCTACTTCCTTCTGAATCCGCATGTTCGCAAGGAAAAGCTGCTGCGCAATGACAAGATTGTTCGTCGCCGCCGCCACGAGGTTGGCGCGGAGAATCAACTCCTCCATCTCCGCCATATGAAACGCGTTTTCGCCCGTGTCGAGCAGCAGTACCCAGTCGTTGGGCGCGCCATTCTGAAAAATCGGCGCGGCCATAATCGAGTGGTAAGCCGCGATGGCATCCCCGAGCACCGCATCCCCGCCCAGATCTACCTTATGCACCAGTTTCGGAACCGGCGTCTTGATGATCTCCCCAATAAACCCGCCGCTCCGCACCGGAAGATCATGACTGTTCCATGGCCCCGCCACTTTGGAAAGCTCCAGCCCGTCAGGCGTCAGCACGCGCGAGATGCGGTAATACCCATGCGTCAGACCCCGCGTCGAAATCTCCACAAAGCACCGCGAGCCATACGCCCGCCGCATCCCGCCAATAAATCGCTCCAGCACCTCGTTGGGATCCGTGATGCGCGAAAGCGAATCAACCATGTCCAGCAGAACAGGAATACGCGGGTTGGCGGATAAATCGACAAATTCCATGGCTACTTCGTGATCACCAGAAGACGCGGGTAATCTGTAACGAGCAGCTTGATCTGCCCGCCATCGTTCCAGTTGACTTCAAGCGGAATGGTCTTGTCGAGAATGGGATCGTAAAGAGTAATGTTCCGCGAAGTGTCGGGCAGGCCTTTGATCGTCACCTGATACCGCTGATCCGGAAACGGCTTGGTGATGTCATAACTCATGATGTACACCGGAATGATGAACTTATCCTGCGTCGATTGAAACGGAAGAAATGCAAAAACATCCTGCTGCAGGAGCGCCGGATGCGTCCCGCTTCCCTCAAAAACCTTCACCGGCGGCCCAAGCGGCGCAACCTCCACCGTCAGCGGCGTCGTCGATTTCAGCGCCACCCCGCCCGCAAACGCCTTCGTCAAATTCCGCATCGCCCGCATCGGCGGCGTCGCAACAGCATCAAACTTCGAATCCGCCGGCAGCGTCGGCAGATTCCCCGGCAGCAGCCCGAATCCTTTCGTATCGCGCTCCCACGCGCAATAGTAATCCATCACATCCACGCCCTTGTTCAGCCAGAGACAAAACGACCGCAGCGCAACCTTCGACTTCAGCTCAAACGACCCCGTCTCATCCGTGACGCCGCATTCCGGCGGCGCAACCCCATGCTCCGTCATGTAATGATAAAAGTGCTCAACCCCCGGCGGATGCGTCTCCCGCGCCTTCGGATTCAGCAGCCGCATAATGCATTCCGTCTTCATAAACGTGTGCGCCCACCCCTCCGGCATCCGCACGTTAATCTCCGGCGTAAACCCATCCACATTAAATTCCGGCCTGTCCTTGTAATCCTCCTCCTTCGGCAGGTGCCGCACCCCCGTCCCATAGGGATGATAACTCTGCCCATCCGTGCCAGGCGGCAGCTTGTCGATCGGCGTGTGATAAAACGTCGTATTCGACCAGCCCCAGATGCACCGCACCTTCGGATACTTCGTCTTCACCGCATCAATCGCGCGGTGCGTGATCTCCCACGCGCTACCGCCCGGATGCAGAAAATTCGCCACCTTCTCAGGCAGGTCGGCCGGCGCAGATTCCCTGTCAAAATAGTGGTTCGCATCCACAAACTGCGATCCAAACGAAAGCTCGTTCCAGAACTCCAGGTCAAAATCCTGAAGCCCCGCGTCGGCGGCCAGCTTCGCCACGATCATCGTGTATTTCGTCCACCCCTCCGACGTGTCATCAAACTCCTTCGTCCCGACTGGAAAAAAGGGCAGATGCTTCAAAGTAGCCAGATGGATCGGCCCCGCCTTCAGATCCATCGGCAGCGGCTTGCTCAACGTGCACTCCCCCGTCGCCGCATTGACGGCCGTGATGATCACATCCGCCGCAATATATTCCGGCGTATTGTTGATCCCCGTGTGCCCCGGCACGATGTCCTTCATGTCCGTAAGTACGACCGATCGTGCCCCCTTGGCCGTGTCCGCCTTCAAAGGCTTGTCAAAAAACTTCACCGGACACGGCACCCCATGGTGCGCATTCAAAAGCAGGATCGGCCGGATGTGATACTTCTTGCAAAGCTCAAGCTTACGAATCGCCCGGGCCTCATCGTTGATCGCCGTCTCATCCCAGTTGATGCTCCCCCATCCAAACTCAATCCGGCAATGCGTAAACCCCGACTCCGCCAGCAGCCGCATCGCCAGATCTTGATTCCCCTGCACATTAAAGTTAATCCCGATCCCATGCACGAAAGCATCCGCGCTCCGGGTCTCCAGAAACCCCCGCCACGGCTCCTTCAGATAACTATGCTTAGGCCAGGGAACATCAAGCTGTGACGGATCGGTATAAGGCCGCGTCGCCGGCCCCTCGGCGCTCGCCAATGAAAAAACGCAGACCAGCACCAGCGTAAAGATCAATTTCATGGGCAACTTCCTTCGCGGATATTATTATCGCGTCGGCTGCGTCGTCGAAAGTGGGGTGCGATCCACCTTCGCCACAAATTCCTCCGCGGGAAAAAGCCGCTGCGTAAGTTCATCGCGAAACGTCACGCGCACCGTCAGTTGTTGCGCCTTCGAAGCATGCTGCCAGGGACACGGAAAAATATACGTCCGAAGCAAAAACCCAACCCAATCCTTCTTGCAGTCCTCCGGCCCAAATTCCCAATGCCCCACCCGTGGCCGCTCCTGATCCGACAGATCAAACGCCTCCACCACCCACGTTCCCGTCGCCTTCAACTCATCGCCGTTGGCATCCAGCGGCGCCACATACACTTTCAGTTGTTGTGCATCCCCATTCGTAAGCCGCCCAATCTTAAAGCCTGTAGCCGTAAACAGCTTGTCCAGCCGCCCCTCAGCCAACACAGGCACCGTCGTCGCGCGTGTTTCAAACCCCTGAATACGGTGCAAATCCGCATCCCGCTGCCCCGCAAGCTGCTTCACCTGCTCCTGAAGATCCTGGTTCTTCTTCCGCAGCTCAATATTCGCCTTGTCCGGCGAACCGCACCCCAGAATGTACAATCCAAGCGCAACAAAGAATCCACTTCGAACAATCGCTCGTGCTGGATCTTTCGCCGCGCTCAGAATGACAATGCTCCCACGTAATTACGAAATCTTATCGTCGTCCGACACAACCCGCGCCACCGGCTCGGGTGCCCGCTCAATAATCCGATCCGCGCACCCATAAGCCACCGCCTCTTCCGCGAACAACCACTTGTTGCGGTCAAAGTCCCGGTGAATCACTTCCTTCGTCTTCCCGGTGTAAGAAGCCATCATCTGATAAAGACGGTCGCGCAGCCGCAGCATATGCGCCGCCTCAATGCCCAGGTCCGTCGCCGGCCCCTGCAGCACGCCGCCGATCAACGGCTGATGCAGCATCACCTGTGAATTTGAAAGCACGGCTCGCTTCCCCTTCGTCCCCGCCGACAGCAGACAAGCACCCATGCTCGCGGCCATGCCAATACAAGTCGTCGCCACATCGCACCGCAAAAACCGCATCGTGTCGATAATCCCCAGCCCGGCCGAAACGCTTCCGCCCGGCGAGTTGATATACATCTGAATGTCGCTCTTCGGATCGTCGTTCGACAAAAACAAAAGCTGAGCCACCACAATGCTCGCGGTGTCGTCCGAAATCCCGCCGCCGATCATGATGATGCGGTCCTTCAGCAGCCGCGAGTAAATGTCATAGGCGCGTTCACCGCGGCCAGACTTTTCAATGACCATCGGGATAAGTTGATTGGAAGTCATGGGAGGTTCCTGGTTTCTTTATCGTTCTACAATTTGAAGTTCATTGCCTTCGGGATCGCGGAAGCTCACGATTTTTCCGCCGCCAACCGCAATCGCCGGCTCAAACAGAAAAGCGATGCCGGCCGCTTTCAGCTTCTCATACGCCACGTCAAAGTTGCTCACGCGAAACGCCAGATGACGCAATCCCTGGCAAAACCGCGGCAGATCAATCGGGCTGGGTCCAATATCCTTCATCGGCATCAACTCGATCATCGGCCCGTCTTTCATCGTCTCGCCAAATCCCACCACCACGCTCGGCGGCTCCTGGCCATTGCTCGCAACCAGCCGCATCCCCAGATGCGTGCAATACCACTCAATCTGCAGACGCACGTTCTGGCAACTGATGGCAGGATGATCGATTCCGGTAAAGAGCATTTTAGATATTCGGCCAGCCTACTTCGGTTTCGTCGCGTCGGCCGCCGCTTCCGCTGTCTTCGAATCGGTCTCCGCGCCCAATATTTCATCGCAGATGCCGTAAGCCATCGACTGCTCGGCATCAAAAAACCGGTCGCGTTCCGAATCGTCGCGGATCCGCTCGACAGTCTGCCCGGTGCACTTAGCCATGATCTTGTTGAGATTCTCCTTGGTCTTCAGAATCTCCTCGGCCTGAATTTCAATATCCGCCGCCTGCCCATAGACCCCGCCAAACGGCTGGTGAATCATCACCTTCGCATTGGGCAGGATAAACCGCTTCCCCTTCTTCCCGGCCATGAACAGCACCGCGCCGCCGCTGGCGCACTCGCCGATACAATACGTGGCCACATCGCAGGTCAAAAACCGCATCACGTCATAAACCGCGAGCGTATCCACGACCGCGCCGCCCGGACTATTGATATACAGATTGATGTCCTGATCGCGCTTAATGCTCTGAAGATAACGCATCTTCATATATACGTTCGCCGCGCTCACATGATTGATCTCGCCAACCAGAAACCCCACCCGGTTCTCCAGCAGCATCTCATCGAGGGTCCTCTCGCGATATCGCATATATCCGCCCGGCCCCGACGGGCTCGGCATCCCGACGGGCGAGGCCATCGGAGTAATATGCGGCAGC
>JBBRHH010000216.1:0-9335 GCA_038222915.1 Tepidisphaerales bacterium | reverse complement strand
CCCCCGCGCCCCCCCCCCCGCCCGCGCCCCCCCCGCGGCCCGCACACCGCGCGCCCCCGGAGATTGGAGGCGGGTATTTGACGGGGTCGGTGACGCTGCCTTGTGTGGCCGGGACTTTCAATACGCCGGCGCTTGGGCTGGATGTTGTGATCCTGGATGAAGATGGAAAACCCGCGGATAACGGCGAGTTGTTTATTGTGCCGCCCTCGATTGGGTTGTCGAACACGTTGCTGAATAAGTCGCACGAGGAGGTTTATTTTGCGGGCGTGCCGCGCGGGCCGAGCGGCGAGGTGTTGCGGCGGCACGGCGATCAGGTGGAGCGGCTTGCGGATGGCCGATGGCGGGCGCTTGGGCGTGCGGATGACACGATGAACCTTGGGGGGATCAAGATCAGCTCGGCGGAGATCGAGGGCGTTGTGCAATCGGTGCCGGGAGTTGTGGAGGCGGCGGCGATTGCGGTTTCGCCGAAAGGGGGGCCGAGTTTTCTGGTGGTTTTTGTGACTTGCAGCCAGGGCGCTGATGTACGCAACGAAGTTCTTATGGGCGCGATGCAGACGGCGATCCGGCGGGATTTGAACCCGTTGTTCAAGATTCATGATGTGGTTGTAATTGATGCACTGCCGCGCACGGCTTCGAACAAGGTGATGCGACGGGCGCTGCGCGATCGGTATTTGGGCAAATGATGAACGACACAAAGCGAAATATTCTGATCACTGGCGCGGGGAGTGGGCTGGGTCGTGGGCTGGCGCTGTGGCTTGCACAGCAAGGGCATTCGATTCTGGTGACCGATCTGCGTTTTGCCGGAGCTGCTGAAACCGTTGAACAGATTCGCGGGGTTGGTGGCGAGGCTGAGGCTTATGCGCTGGATGTGACTTCTGAACAGGAGATTGAGCGGTTGGTCGGACAGGTGGGATTGAAGCGGCCGGTGGAGGTGCTGGTGAACAATGCGGGGCTGCAGCATGTGGCGCGGGTGGATGCGTTTCCTTCGGCGAAGTGGGATTTGCTGATGGATGTGCTGTTGAAGGGGACCTTTCTCATGACGCGGGCCTTGCTGCCGGCGATGCGGGCGGCGGGATTTGGACGGGTGGTGAATATTGGGTCGGTGCATTCGTTGATCGCGTCGCCGTACAAATCCGCTTATGTGGCGGCCAAGCACGCATTGGTTGGGTTCTCCAAGTCGGTGGCATTGGAGACGGGCGATGTGGACATCACGTGCAATACGATTTGTCCGGCATATATCCGTACGCCTTTGGTGGATGCACAGATCAAGGACCAGGCGCGGACGCATCAGATTTCGGAAGAGGATGTGATCCAGCGGATCATGCTGGAGCCGATGCCCAAGAAAGCGTTTATCACGGTTGAAGAGGTTGCGGCGGCGGTCGCGTTTCTTTTGAGTCCTTTGTCACGCAATATCACGGGGCAAACCATCACGATCGACGGCGGCTGGACGGCGCGCTGAATTTCACGAGAGCATATGAGCCTTCTTGCTGTTATCGCCGCGCTCGTGCTGTTGATGTTTGTCGCCTATCGGGGATACAGCGTCATCCTGTTTGCGTCGGTTTGTGCGCTGCTGGCGGTTGTGCTGACAGCGCCGTCGCAGGTGCTGCCGATGTTCAGCGATGTTTTCATGGAGAAGATGGCCGGGTGTGTGAAGCTTTATTTTCCGGTGTTTATGCTGGGGGCGCTGTTTGGAAAGGTGATTGAGCTGGCGGGGTTTTCGAAGTCCATTGTTTCTTCGGTCATTCGCATCGTGGATCGGAAGCGGGCGGTTCTTTCGATCGTGCTGGTGTGTGCGATCCTGACGTATGGGGGCGTCTCGCTGTTTGTGGTGGTGTTCGCCGTGTATCCGTTCGCGGCCGAGATGTTTCGCCAGAGCGATATTCCCAAGCGATTGATTCCGGGGACGCTGGCGCTGGGATCATTTACATTTACGATGGATGCGCTGCCGGGCAGTCCGCAGATTCAGAACATTATTCCGACGACGTTTTTCAAAACGGATAGCTGGGCCGCTCCTTGGTTGGGGGTGATTGGCTCCATATTTATACTGGCGTGCGGACTTGGGTATTTGCAGCGGCGTTGCCGGAAGGCGGCGGCTGCGGGGGAGGGGTATGGGACCGGGCATCTGAATGAGCCGACACCGTTTACTGATGAGCGGATGCCCAATCCGTGGCTGGCGGTTGCGCCGTTGGTGATCGTGGCGATTTTGAACAAATTCTTCACGGCCGCGATTCCGCACTGGCTGGGGAAGACGGTGGCGATCGGTGCGGCCGGGCATGTGCTGAGCGTCGATGTGGTGAAAATGGCGGGCGTCTGGGCCGTGGAGGGTGCGCTCGTGGTTGGCATTCTCTTTGTGATCGTTTGCGGGCGGAGGAGAGTTGGCGGGCGGTTTGCTGAAGGGTCGAAGGCCGCGATATCCGGGTCGCTGCTGGCTTCGATGAACACGGCGTCTGAGTATGGCTTTGGCGGCGTCATCGCGGCGCTGCCGGGTTTTGCGGTGGTTTCGCATGCGCTTGGGCGGATTCCGAATCCATTGGTGAATGAGGCTGTCACCGTAACGACGCTTGCTGGGATTACTGGATCGGCGTCGGGTGGGATGAGCATTGCGCTGGCGGCGATGTCGGAGACTTTTATCCAGGCCGCGAAGGCCGGGCATATTCCGATGGAGGTTCTGCACCGGGTGGCGGCGATGGCGAGCGGGGGGATGGACACGCTGCCGCACAATGGGGCGGTGATTACGCTGTTAGCGGTGACGGGACTGACGCATCGGAGTTCGTATCGGGATATTTTTGCGATGACCCTGATTAAGACGGCGGCCGTGTTTGTGGTGATTGCGGCTTATTACGGTGCGGGCGGGCGGTTGATCTGACGGACTGTTAGAGGATGTTCAACGAGCCGCTGCGCAGGCCGTTCAGATCGATGGTTACGAAGCGATAGCCGACGGCGCGGACTCCGGCGACAATTTCTTGCTGTTGCTGGATGGCCGCGGGAATGTCCGACAGGGGTAACTCGATTCGGGCTAGGTCGCCGTGATGTCGAACACGGAAATCGGTGAACCCCAGTCCTACAAGGACGTCTTCGGCGAGTTCGATGCGGCGAAGCAATTCGGGAACAACGGCGACGCCGGTCGGAATCCGCGACGCCAGACAGGGGGCGGCGGGCTTGTCCCAGACTGGCAATTTCATCTGACGCGCCAATTGTCGAACTACAGTCTTGGTGATTCCAAGCTCTGCCAGCGGGGATCGGACGCCGCGCTCCCTGGCGGCGAGATGGCCGGGCCGGTGATCGATCAGATCAGAGGCGTTGGTGCCGTCGAGGATGACGCCGGCGGACTCCTGGTTGGCGATGAGGGAGAGGCGTTCATAGAGTTCGCTCTTGCAGAAGTAGCAGCGATTGGCCGGATTTGCCGTGTAGCGCGGATTGAGATGCTCCTGGGTTGCGACGGTTTGATACCGGGCACCCAATCCTTCGGCGAGGGCGATCGCGGCGTCCAATTCGCGCTTTGGATAGCTTGGTGAGACTCCAATGCAGGCGAGAGCGCGCAAGCCCAGTTGTTGATGGGCGGCGGCCAAGACCAGTGCGCTATCTACTCCGCCGGAAAAGGCGATCAGCGCAGATTGACATTGGGCAATCCAGTCGTCGAGACGGCGCGCGACCTGGTCCAGATCATTCTCCGACTGGACGTTTGTGCTTGAAATGGTGCGCATGCTTGCGACGTCGCCCGCGGTTATTTTCCCTGGGGTTTGAGATCGCCGGTTTTTGTGGGCGGCGTGTTGGCTGGGAAACCTTTGCGCACTTCGGGCTGCATTGGGGGTTCGGAGTAGGCCAGAAGAGTTTTGACGATGGGGCCGAGGCGGTCGCGGTATTGGGGTCGGATGGCGTCGGAGAGGATTCCGCTGAGAACTTTTTCGCCTGGATGTCCCGACGGAGGAGCGGAGGCGACCAGGGTCTGGGTTTCGGGGCGGAGTGTAGTCTGCGGCGGAACTTCTTTTCCGTTGATGTCCATGAATACGTTGGCGCGGGGGTGGACAAAGGAAATCTCGATGGACGGGCCGCCGCCTGCCTGGGCGATCTGATCGAAATCCTCCAAATCGTTTTTTCCGTAGTTGGTGGTGACCTTGATCGCGTAGATCTTGAAACCGTCTTTTTTGGCTTTTTCGGCCAGTGCGAGACACTTTTCCACGTCTTTCTGGTGGGGCGGGGCATCGCCGACGAGGATGATGATTTTTTCGACGCCGGTCCGGGCGCTCCACTTGTGTTTGCCGATGGCATCCTGCAGTCCTTCGAGGACGGCTTCGGGAATATCGCCGCCGCCGTCTGCGCCGATGGTCTCCAGGGCTTTGACCAGATCGGTCAGGTTGCCGCTCAAGGGAAGGTTTTTGGTAACGAAGTCATCATCGTGGTCGCGGTAGAAGGTGAGGCCGATGCGGGGTTCGAGCGAGCAGGCTGACAGGGCGGTGGCCATGGTGCGCACGTCGCGGGCGAGCCAGTCGAGAACCTCCTGCATTGAGCCGGTGGCGTCGACGGCGAAGCAGACCTCGAAGGATTTAATATCAGCTTTGGGGAGTTCGAAATCGGCTCTCCAGAGGGCTTCGTTGGCGGAGGCTTCTTCCAACGGCACGGGAGGCTCGAGATAGAGCGGCTGAAGATCGCGCCAGGTTTCGCCGGTGATTTTGGTGACTTCCTTCCAGGAGGCCTTTTTCTCGGTGTTCAGCCAGGAGGCGTAGTCGGCCTGGGTGGCTTTCCACATCTGCTTGGAGCTGACGTGATTGCGAGCGGGATTTGTGGGCTCAAAGGCAGCGGCAGGCAGGCGCGTCTTGCTTTCCTTTACGGGGCACCCGGCCTGCTGGAGGATGTATTCGGCACGGGTGGCATTGTCTTCGATGGACATGGCGGCGATGAGGTGTTCGGCGATCTCGCTGGAATGCCAGATACCGAGGCATCGTCCCAGCGCGTCGAGAACTGGAATGTCGTTTGGCATCCAGGAATTGGTTTCGGCGAAGATCTTGTCGAAGATTTTGGTTGAGCGCGGGTTGGCGGGGGCGGTGGCCATGACGTTGATGAGGGCGACGCGCAAGCTGCCGCGGAACAAACCCTTTTCGGCCATGGTGTAGGTGGAGTTGACCCATTTGGAAAACTCGGTCGGCTTCAGGTTGCCAACGCGCGAGAGAATGGCCTGCCAGGCCAGGAGTCGGACGACGTCGTCGTGGTCCTGGTCCATGAGTTGGACGAGCTTATCCGTGACCGGTTGCTGGGGAAGGCGGGCGAGACTGACAACGGCGAGGGCGCGGACACGCCAGTCGGGGGAGACAAGCTTAAGTTTGTATTCGCTTTCGAGGTAGCCGAGAATTTTCTTGACGTCCATGGCCGGTTTGGTGGCCGGCTCGGGCTTGGTGTCGGAGGGATCAGCGGCGAACGATTGGCCTGTTAGTGTTGTGAGAACGAGTAATGTGCAAACGAGGTGGAATGGACGGCTGATGGACATACAGAAGCTCCAGCGATACTTGCCAGCGTCTTGCGTCCCCGTTCGACAGTATACCGCTGATCTCGAGTCGGGCGAAGGTCCAGTATCAACGAAAGGCTAGAGTCGAGGTGGGTGGGATACAAGGAAATAATGTCTTTTCGGAACGGAAATGGCACTAATGCAGGTGTCGGGCTGTGGAAATTACGCCTGAGTGAACGGCTGGGGGCGGTTGGCGGAAAGATGGATTACAATCGATGTTGGGCGTGCGGGAATTCTGGCGTGTGCGAGCATTCAACACGGGCTCGAACTGAAGTTAAGATAATGGCGAGAGCTGTGGTGATTCGAAGAAGAAGAGGTTGATGATTCGAGTTTATTCCATTCGGTGTTTCTGCTGGGCGGCCTTTGCGGCGTGCTTCAGTTTGAGTTCATTTGGCGCGCGGGGAGAAGGCGTTTCGTTTGATGCGGCGGTATTTGAGAATCAGGTTCGGCCACTGCTGGTCGAGCAGTGCTTCAAGTGCCATGGGGAGAAGAAGCAGGAATCGTCGTTGCGATTGGATTCGCGGGCGGCGCTGCTCAAGGGTGGCGAAAACGGGCCGGCGATCAGTCTGGATAAACCTGAGGACAGCGATTTGCTGAAGGTGATCGGCTATCGGGGTGAAGTACAGATGCCGCCAAAGAAGAAGCTTGGCGATGCACAGATCTCAGTGCTGACACAATGGGTGAAAGCCGGTGCGCCCTGGCCTGGGGAGGATCAGGCTATCGCGGCGGGCAATCAGACAAAGCTGTCAGACCGCGCGTTCTGGTCATTTCAGCCGGTGAAGAATTCCAAACCGCCGGCCGTGAAAAACTCGCAATGGGTTCGATCGCCGGTGGATGCGTTTGTTCTGGCGCGACTGGAAGCGGTGGGAGTTTCTCCGGCGGTTGCGGCGAGTAAACGCACGCTGTTGCGGCGGGCGACGTTTGATCTCACTGGGCTTCCGCCGACAACTGCGGAGATCGACGCGTTCCTTGCTGATTCTTCGGATGCGGCGTTTGAAAAGGTGGTTGACCGGCTTCTTGCCACTTCAGCTTATGGAGAGCGCTGGGGGCGGCACTGGCTGGATCTGGTTCGCTATTCGGATACCGCCGGCGAGACGGCGGATTATCCTGTTCGCGAGGCGTACAAGTATCGCAACTATGTGATCGACAGCTTCAATCGGGATACGCCTTACGACCAGTTTATTCTGGAGCAGATTGCCGGTGATTTGCTTGGCAAGACTGACTCGGCCGACCAGTATGCGCGGAATACAGTTGCGACGGGCTATATCGCTATTTCGAGGCGGTTTGGGTTTGATCCGCAGAACTATCACTATCTGACGATCCAGGACACGATCGACAACGTTGGTCAGACTTTTCTTGGTCTGTCGCTCGGTTGTGCGCGTTGCCACGATCACAAGTTTGATCCGGTGAGCACGGCCGACTATTACGCGATTTACGGAATTTTTGGGAGCACGGTGTACGCCTTTCCGGGGAGTGAGGAGAAGAAAGGCCCGAGTAATTTTCAGCCGATGATGCCGGCTGCGCAGGCCAACGAGCGGAAGGCGGCGTTTGATTCGGAGCTTTCGCGGCTGGATGGTGGGCTTAAAGCTTGTGATGGCGAGTTGGCGGCCGCGCAGAAAGAGGCGAAAGAAGCTTCAACCAGGCCGGCGGTAGAAGTCGAGACGCGGCGTGTGGAGTTGAAGGGGATCATCGAACAACGGACCAAGGCCAAGGGCGAGCTTGCGGCGACGCGTGCCAAGTTGCTTGAGAAGGGCGCGTATGAGGTGGCGTACGGGGTGACGGATGGACCGGGTAAGGATGTCCCCATCCAGAAGCGCGGCGAGCCGAGTAAACCCGGGGAAATTGTGCCGCGGCGATTTCTGGAAGTGCTTGGCGGGCAGCCGATTCCGGCGGAGGAAAAAGGAAGCGGGCGGTTGCAGCTCGCGCGATGGATTGCTGACCGACAAAATCCGCTGACGGCGCGGGTGATGGTGAATCGCATCTGGCAGCACCATTTTGGAAATGGGCTGGTTTCTACTGAGAGTGATTTTGGAAAGCGCGGCCGGTTGCCGTCGCATCCGGAACTGCTGGATTTTCTGGCGACTCGGTTCATTGAAAGTGGCTGGTCGGTCAAGTCGATGCACCGGATGATCATGCTTGGCAATGCTTACCGGATGAGCTGCGAGGCTGATGGCAAAGCGCATGAGATCGATCCGGAGAATGCGCTATTATCGCATTACAATCGACGGCGCTTGGATGCCGAAGAGATTCGGGATTCGATATTGGCGTTGGGCGGTTCATTGAATAGAAGCATGGGCGGGCCGCATCCGTTTCCGCCGGTGTCGACGTGGGGTTTCACGCAGCACGAGCCGTTTGCGGCGGTGTATGACAACAATGGCCGCAGCGTTTATCTGATGACGCAGCGGCTTAAGCGGCATCCGTTTTTAGCAGTATTTGATGGGGCGGATGGGAACACTGCTGTGGCCAAACGGCCGGTCACGATGGTGCCGACACAGGCGCTGTTCATGATGAACAATCCGTTGGTGCATGAGCAATCGGCTGGGATGGCGCGAAAGCTTTTGCAGGCGAAGTCTGATGACACTGGGCGGGTGGGATTGGCGTTGGAGATGGCACTTGGCCGGGAGCCTTCGAGCCAGGAACTGGCGCGGGCGACTACATTCCTGTCGGTGTATCGCGAACAACTGCAACTTGCCAAAGTGCCGGCAGATCAGCAGGAGTTATTGGCCTGGGCCGCGTATGTGCGGACCCTACTGTGCTCGAATGAGTTTATTTTTGTGGAATGACGTCGAAAGCTGAACCATGCATTTTCCATCACGACGAGAGATGTTGCAGCGGGCGGCAGGTGGCTTTGGGGCGATCGCGCTCTCGGGGCTGCTCGCGGATATCGCACGGGCCGACACTCCGGCGGCAGATCCGCTTTCGCCGCGCCCTGCTCACTTTGCGCCCAAGGCCAAGCGCGTCATTTTTCTGTACATGACCGGCGGTGTGTCGCATGTCGACACATTCGACCCGAAGCCGAAGTTGTTTTCCGATCATGGCAGTACGCTGACGGTGGACAACTGGCAGGGAAAGAAGGGGGAGTTCAAGCGATTTTTGAAACGGCCCAACTGGGCTTTCAGGCCCGGTGGAAAGTGCGGAACGGAGATCAGCGATTTGTTTCCGTGTGTGCGGGGGATGGCCGACGAACTTTGTGTGGTTCGATCGATGCGGTCGGACCATACGAACCATTATGAAAGCACGCTGGGGATGCATACGGGTTCGTTCAGTTTTGTGCGGCCGAGCATTGGCGCTTGGGTGAGCTATGGGCTGGGGACGGAGAATCGGAATCTGCCGTCGTTCATGGTGATCGCGCCTAAAGCGCCGTATGCGGGGACACAGACGTGGGGATCGGATTTTCTGCCGGGGTGCCATCAGGGGACGCATGTGGTGCCCGGTCCGGTGCCGGTGGCCGACATGACGCGTCGAACGGCGACGCTGTCGTTGCAGGAACTGGAGCTTTCGATGACGGCGGAGGCCAATCGGAAGCATCTCGCGGCGCGGCCGGCCGACCCGGCGCTGGAGGCGCGCATCCGGAGTTTTGAAACGGCGTTTGGCATGCAGCACGATGCACCGGAGGCGTTTGATCTTTCGAAGGAATCGGACGCGACACACAATATGTACGGCCTGCCGCGCGGCTCGACGACAGGGTTTGGCTGGCAATGTCTGGTGGCGCGGCGGCTGGTCGAGCGCGGCGTGCGGTTCATCGAACTGATCGACACGGGCTCGAGCGCCAACTGGGACTCTCACGGAAATATGAACGACATCGTGCCTAACGAAATCCGCGACGCCGTCCGCG
>JBBRHH010000215.1:0-9352 GCA_038222915.1 Tepidisphaerales bacterium | reverse complement strand
TCCCAGGGTTGGTCGGGGCGGAGAATGGGTTCTTCGCCGTGGGGTTTGGGGCGGTGAAAAGTGCGCGTGAGCGTGGTGTGTTCGATGAGGAAATCGTCGACAAAAAGCTGCCGGCCGATGTCGACGGGGATGACGGACGGTGGGGATTGGAGATAGGGCGGGAGGGCCGTGGTATCGAGCGGCCCGGTGGGGAGCGGGGAGGGGAGGCGGATGTTGTTGTAGAGGAGTTCACCAGCGGTGGGAGCGGTGGTTGGAGATTCAGCGGCGTGCAAAGAGAAGGTGGAGGTGGCGGCGAACGCCACGGTGCTGGCGGCAAGAAACTCTCTGCGATTCAAGGCCGGTTTCATTCAGAGATCCTCTCGGTGAAGCATCGATGGAATGCGTAGAATAGCCGGTCGTGCCTGAGTTGGTGGCATCGTTCAAGTTTCCAACGCCTCTGCCTTCGATCGGTATAGTCGTTGCGTCCGAAGCGTTCACTAACTTTACATAAGGCAGTCTACATGTTTGGTTGCACCCGGGTCTTTCGGAATCATTGTCGTTTTGTTGGGTTGGTGGGGCTGGCGATGGCTTTGACGGCCTTGCCGCGCGGGGCTTTTGCTGCCGGGTATGGGAATAATCCGGGGTTTGAGGCTACTTTTGGGTGTAAGTTTGATGCCAAGACGGAGGGGGTGCGGGCGCAGATTGTTGGATCTAATGTGCCGGGGAACGCGTTCTGGCCTGGGGATGAGGCCGTGTTTGAGTTTCAGGTTACCAACTCTACGGATCAGCCGATCAAGGTGTCGGGGCATTGGGAACTGATTCAGTATGCGACGAGCACGGATGATCCGCAGCCGTTTGCGCCGGCCACACTGACCAAATTGCGCGCGTGCGGGAAAGAGGCGGCGACTTTTGAACTGCCTGCGAAGGGCGTTGTGCAGCAGAAGGTGAAGCTGGCGGTGCCGGCGGAGTATGGGGCGTATGGCGTTGTGCTGGATCTGGATGGGCATGGGCGGGAGGTTGTTGCGTACTGTCTTCGGACGGTGGCGGCGACGCCGGCGCGGGAGCAGTTTCCTACTTATGCGCTCGACCTTGGGAGCCCGGACTTTGGGCCACTTTATCAGCGACTGGGGATCAAGGGCGTTCGCATTGAAGCGGGAATGTTTAATACCGATGACCCGAAGGCGTGGGAGTCAACCGAAAAGCTGATGAAGGCGATGAAGGACGCGAACATCGCGGTGATGGTGACGATGATGGGGAGCGGCAACGGGATGATGCCGCTGGATCGGATCCGCGGATATCTGAATGACAAGGCCGAGGGGAAGATGGAGTATCCCGGCGACTTTGCGATCATGCCGCAGCATGACAAGGAATTTCAGCGCTGGGTGAAGACGTATTGCGAGCGATATGGCTGGCCGAAGGGGCCGGTGAATGCGGTGGAGCTGTGGAATGAGCCGTGGGAGGGGATGAGCATTTCGGGATGGGGCGCGGACATGCCGCGGTATCGCGAGATGTATACGCACATGGCGCAGGGTGTGGAAGAGGCGCGAAAGGAAGGGGCTCAGGTGTTGATCGGCGGGGCGTGTTCTTCGATGAATACGGAAGACAAACTGTTTGCCGATGGGAACGATGAGCCGTTTTTGAAGTGGCTGGATTTTACGAGCATTCACTACCAGCCGATGTGTCCTGCGCCGGCGATGATGAAGCGATTTGCGCAGCGGAAGAGCCCGATGGGGCCGACGCGGGCATGGGATACGGAGAGCTGGATTGCCAACACCGAGGACCGCGTGGCGGCGGTGATTGCGTCGATGCGCGCCAGCGGGCTGGATCGTACGGCCGGCGTTCTGCATGACGCGGTGCGGAGTGCGAGCGATGTGGAGGTGAAGAAGGCGGATGGGACTTCGCAGCGCGTGTTTGTGGGACAGGCACTTGCGCCGGCGGCCGCGATTGCGGCGGTGAATGCGTTCATCGGGCAGCGGCATTTCAATGAGATCTTGTTCCGCAACGGGTTGCCCTGGATATTTGTGTTTGACGGGATCAAGAATGAAGAAGACGGAACCGTGGTGGTGGTGGGGGACCTGGGCGGGGTGTATGAGCGGCGATTGCTGATGTATCGCGGCGTGCTTGGGCTGGCGGTGCGAAAGCGCGCGGAAGAAGCGCGGGCGAAGATGGCGGCGCTGCCAACGACGGCTACGGAAATTGAGCGGGCTAAGGCACGGACCGAACTGCAATTGGCAGAAGTGCTGGACAAGGCTTCGCTGACGGTGGCGAATGACGGGCATATTCAGTTGCTGGATTTTTACGGAAATGTGGCGAAGCAGGCCGGTGACAAGACGGTGGTTCCGTTGAATGGGCTTGGGTATTTCCTGCGGACGGACGGTTCGGCGGGATCGTTCAAGAAGATGCTGCAGGCGCTTCGCGAGGCGCGGATCGATGGGCTCGAGCCGGTGGATATCGTGGCGCACGATCTGCTGGATCGGGTGAATAACAAGCCGGCGTTTCATTTGACCATTACGAACATTCTCAATCGGCCGGTGCAGGGCAAGCTGACAGTGAAGCTCGGTGAACTGCAGTTGGCAGACGCAAATAGCGATGTGAGTTTGAAGGCCAATGAGACCAAAGAGTTGACGTTTGCGGTGACGGGTGGCGCGGCGAGCCCGGACAATTCCTATCCACTGTCGGTTGCGTTTGACGCCGGGGCGGATGGGAAGAAGACGCACGATGAGGCGATGCACGTCAACGTGATTTCGAAGACGACGATCAACATCGACGGCGATTTGAGTGACTGGGCGGATGTGCTGCCGCAGCCGATTCGGAGCACGCCGGGCGCGGGGCGGAATCTGACGGAGAAGGCGTGGCTGCCGTTTGTGAAGTTTGATGAGAAGGCCGGGATTGGATATGCGTCGGGGTACATGGCATACGACGACAAGTATTTTTACTTCGCGGCGAAGATTGCCGACGACACGCCTTATGAGGGGAATGTCCGCTTTGAGAAGCGCGACGACGATTCGTATTTCTATCCCGAGACGTCGTATTCGATATCGAACGGGAAGCACGAAGAGCTGCATTGGCCGGCCGGCGTGCGACGGTTTTCGTATCGGAAGGATCCGGATCTACCGAGCGGATCGCATACAGACAACGTGCAGATCGGCTTCAATGTGCTGCCGGTTGAAAAGACCGATTGGATCGCGGCGCTGCCGGGGACGATGCCGAAGTTTGTGTGCTACAAGACGACGGATTACGAGTACGCGTTGAACTCGGTGGCGGAGAAGTTTGGCGGCGGGACGGAAGTCTGGCGGCTGGCGGCTCCGGGTGTTCCGCGCAAGCATTATTATCCGCGTCAGCCGAAGGTTGCCGATCCGGCGAAGGATGGCGGGCCGGTGCATGAGGCGAAGCTGGTGATGAAGCGGGATGGAAACGTGCGGCTGGTGGAATGTGCCATGCCGTGGTCGGAGATCCCGGCGGTGAAAGAGAAGCTGGCGGCCAATGAGCCGATCAAATTCACGTTCCGCGTGAATGACGACAAGGGCTTGAGCTATGAGCTGAACGAACTGCGGAGTGTGTCGAAGGGCGACAGCTACGCGCTGCACGATCTGTGGCAGTCGTCGTGGTCGGTTGAGACGGAATTCGCGTTCGAAGGGGCGAAGCCAGCGGCGAAGTAGCCGGTTCAATCTGAGCGCAGTTGAGATGGCGTGGTACCCGTGACCTTGCGAAAGGCGCGGGTGAACGCGCTGTGGTCGTAGAAGCCGCAGGCGAGGGCGATGGAGGCGACGGATTCGTCGGTATCGCGCAGTAGGCGTGAGGCGGCGGTGATGCGTGCCTTGGCGATGAACTGGCTGGGCGTGAGGCCGAAGAATCGCTTCATCATTCGCGCGAAGCGGTGGGGGGCGAGGCCGGCCCGGCGGGCGAGGCCGGTGGGGGTGATGACGTCGGCAAGATGGGTTTCGAAATGGTTGAGGGCTTCGGCGACTTTTACCGGGATCTCGCGCGTTTCGATTGGGGCGCGGACATCGCGCGAGATGCCGATGAGGCCGACGATTGTTCCGGCGGCGTTGCGGATGGGGAGTTTGGTGGTGAGGCACCAGCCAGGTTTGTGGGGCGCATACCAATGCAATTCGAGGTGATCGAGCATGGGCCGGCCTGTGCGCAGTACGGCGGCGTCCTGTTGAGAGGGGATGCCGCCGAAATCGCCGGGGCAGATGTCTTTTGGTCGCTTGCCGATGACTTGCGACTTTTCGCGCAGGCCGTGACGGGCGACGAGTGAGGCGTTTACAGCGGTGTATCGGCCGACGGTGTCTTTGACGAAGAAGGCGACTTCGGGAACCTGGTCGAAGAGGTTCTCCAGAACGGAGAGATCCAGAAGCGGGGGCGTTGTGCGCATTTTCACAATTGAGGAGGATTCTATACCAAGACGCCCACGCGCACGAGAAGTACGCTTTGGGCTGCCATGAGAATTACCCGGATATTTGCCCATCGTGTGGAACTGCCGTTGCGCGAGGGCAGTTATAAATGGTCGGGCGGGAAATCGGTCACTGTGTTCGACAGCACGATCGTTGGGGTGGAGACGGATGCCGGCCTCGTTGGATATGGGGAGGTTTGTCCGCTGGGGCCATTTTACCTTCCGGCGTATGCAGAGGGAGTTCGGGCGGGGTTGCGGGAACTTGGGCCGCACTTGATTGGGCTGGATCCGCGCGAACTTTCCAAACTGAATCATCGGATGGACGCGGCGCTCAAGGGCCATCCGTATGTGAAGAGCGGGATCGACATCGCCTGCTGGGATATTCTTGGCAAAGCGACGGGTTTGCCTGTCTGCACGCTGATGGGCGGGCGGTTTGGAGAGCGGGTGCGGTTGTATCGGGCGATTTCACAGGAGTCGCCGGATGCGATGGCGGCGAAGGTGACGGGCTATCGGGCGGAGGGGTATACGCGGTTTCAATTGAAGGTGGGCGGGGACGCGGATACGGATATCGAGCGCATTCGGGCGGTTCGGGCGATGCTGCGGCCGGGGGATCGGCTGGTGGCGGATGCGAATACGGGGTGGACGCAGCACGAGGCGATGCGGGTGGTGCGCGGGGTTCGGGATGTGGATGTTTATATTGAGCAGCCTTGTCTGAGTTATGAAGAATGCTTGTCCGTGCGGCGGCATTGTGATCATCCGTTTGTATTGGATGAGAATATCGATTGTCTCGACATGCTGCTTCGGGCGAAGGCCGACCTGGCGATGGATGTGGTGAACTTAAAGATTTCGAAATTGGGCGGGCTGACCAAAATCAAACAGGCTCGGGATCTTTGCGTGAACATGGGAATCGCGATGACGCTGGAAGATAGCTGGGGCGGGGATATTACGACGGCGGCGATTGCGCATCTGGCACACAGCACGCCGGAGGAGTTTCGATTCACCGCGACGGATTTTAACAGCTATGTGACGGTGAAGACGGCCGAAGGTGCGCCGCAGCGGGTGGACGGATATATGGCCGCGAGCAGTGGGCCGGGACTTGGGATTGAGCCGAAGCTGGATGTGATTGGGAAGCGGGTTGTCGAGGTGTTTTGAATTGTGATTATGCGCCCTGTGTTTGTTGCAATACTCCTGTTGATGGGCACGGCGACGTGTCGGGGGGCCGAGCAAGGTGCGACCGAGGGGAGGGTGCTGATGGGGCAGTTGAATTGCATTGCCTGCCATGTGGCGTCAGATGCGCAAGCGACGTGGGTGTTGGCGAAAGTTGGGCCACGGCTGACGGATGTTGGAGGGCGGGCGAGTCCGGCGTGGATCGCTCGATATCTGGCTTCACCTTCTCAAACGATGCCCGGCACGACGATGCCGGATGTGCTTGGGGGGATGAACGCCGCGGAGAAGGCCACCGCGGCGGAGGCGTTGACGCATTATCTGGTTTCGCAGAAACCGGCGACGTTTAAGCGGGTGTTGCCGGATCGGGCGGCGGTTGCGCGCGGGGAAGGTTTGTATCATCGCCTGGGGTGTGTCGCGTGCCATGCGCCACAGAAGGAGGGATCTCCGAAGATCGCTTCGGCGCCGTTGCCGAAGATGGCCGAGAAGTGGCCGTTTGATGGGCTGCGCCGTTTTCTGCTCGATCCGCTTGCGTCGCGGCCTTCGGGACGGATGCCGGCAATGCGACTTACCGATGGGGAAGCGAGCGACATTGCACATTACCTGCTTCGTGAGACACGCGTGCCGGCGGCGGTGGAACTGGCCGCGTATCGCGGGAAGATTCGATCGTTGGAGGATGTTGAGGGGGCGGAGCTGGCTCGGACTGGGCCGGTGGCGGCATTCCTGGTGGATCCAAAAGTTTGGGAACGGGCCAATGCGCTGCGGTTTTCGAGCTGGTTGCGGGTGGAGCAGGGCGGGGACTACACGTTTTATTTTTCTGCGAGTGGGGCGAGCCGGCTGGCGATTGATGGGAAGTGGCTTGCGGGGAAAGAGAGTTGGGAGAGCGAGCGGGTGGATGAGAAGGTTTCACTTCACCTTGAGGCGGGGTTGCATGCGGTGAAAGTGGACTATGTTCATCGGGGTCCTAAGCCGGCGATGATGAAATTGGATTGGGAAGGGCCGGGGGTGGAGCGCGCGGCGTTGCCAGAAGCGCGGCTTCAGATTGAGCGCGAGGCGGTGCAGGCGCCAGCGGAGTTTGTGGTGGACGCGAAGAAGGCCGACGCGGGGCGGGTGATTTATGAGAAGTTGAATTGTGCGGCGTGTCATGATGGGAAGGCCGCTGGAAAGGCGTTGCCTGCGTTGTCGGCGCTGGACGGTTTGCGTGGATGTCTTGCGGATGTGGTTCCTGCCGCTGTGCCGGATTTTCATTTGGATGCTGGCCGACGGAATGCGCTTCGTGTGGCGATCAAGGCGCTGAACGGGGCGGAGCTGGGTGCGCCTACGGCGCGGGAACGCGTGGCCGACGCGATGGCGAGTTTTAAGTGTTTTTCTTGTCATGCGCGCGATGGAGCCGGTGGGGTGACAGAGGATCGTGACAGGTTCTTTACGTCGACATCCGACGATCTTGGCGATGAGGGGCGGATCCCGCCGAAGCTGGATGGCGTGGGGGACAAGTTGCTACCGGCGTGGTTGGAGACGGTGTTGGTAAAGGGCGGGAGTGTTCGGCCTTATTACGACACGCGGATGCCGCAATTCGGCAAAGAGAATGTGGGGCATCTTCCCGAATTGTTCGTGGCGCTTGATCGGAAGGCAGAAAAGCTTGTTGTGGTCGCAGATGAGGCGAACGCGCAGCGGGATGCGGGGCGGAAGATGGTTGGGACGGATGGGCTTTCGTGCATCGTCTGTCATCGGTTTAACGATCAGCCGGCGCAGACACTTCAGGTGATTGATCTCGCTACTGCGCCCGCGCGACTGAATGAAGACTGGTTTCGACGATTTCTCCGCGAGCCGGCTAAGTTTCATCCGGGGACGCGGATGCCGGAGTTTTGGCCGGAGGGGACGAGTTTGCTGCCAACAGTCCTGGAGGGCGACGTGACTCGGCAACTCGCGGCGATCTGGACTTACCTGGCCGATGGTTCGCGCGCGAAATTTCCTGAGGGTGTGGGACGGCAGAATGTGGAGCTATTGGCCGGCGGTGAGGCAATTGTGTATCGGGGCAAGTTGTGGGAGGCGGGGTTTCGCGCGGTCGCGGTGGGATATCCGGAACTGGTGAATGCGGCGTTTGATGCCGAAGAGGTGCGGCTGTCGCTCTTGTGGCAGGGACGGTTTTTGAACGCCGGGCCGCACTGGACCATTCAGGGGATGGGGAGCATTCGTCCGCTGGGGAAGGATGTGGCGGTGTTCCCGCATGGGCCGGAGCTGGCGGTACTTTCGGATGAGAAGTCAGCTTGGCCGAAGGTGGCTGGCCGAGAGGGTGGATTGAGATTCAAGGGATATCAACTAGATGGGTTAAAGCGGCCGACGCTGCTGTATTCGGTTGGCGATGTTGAAGTCGAAGACTTTATGAGTGGCAGCGGGGAGGCGGGGAAGGCGACGATAAAGCGGACGATTGCGCTGAAGGGTGCGCCGGCGGGCGTTTTGTACTTTCGAATTGGCGCGGGAAAGATCGTGGCGTCGGGCAAGAATGCCTGGCGATTCAACGACGTGATTACATTGCGTGTTGCACAAGGGGAGAAGGCCATTTTGCGGACGAGTGGCGATGTGCAGGAATTGATCCTGCCGGTTTCGTTCGATGGCAATGGCGGGCGGATCGAGGTGGAGTATGCGTGGTAATTGCAACGCGCTGGTTCTTGTTGCTCTCCTGTTTTGCTGCGCTGCCGCGCCGAAGAAGGAGAAGCCCAAGCAGAATCTGAGCACGGATGAGGTGGCGGCGGTGGAGGCCAATGATCGGGAGAAGGATTATTACAAGATCGTCAATGTACCGCTGCCTTCGACGGCGATTGTGGAGGCCGGGAGTTTTCTGGCGCTGCCGGATGGTCGGCTGGCGGTGGGGACGCGGCGCGGTGATGTGTTTCTCGTTCGAAACGCGGAAGCCGATCCGCCGGCGGCGGAGTTCAAGCTTTTTGCGGCCGACATGAGCGAGGTGCTGGGGCTGGCTTGGCGTGATGGGGCGATCTATGCAACGCAGCAGGGGGAACTCACGAAGCTGCGCGACCTGGATGGCGACGGCAAGGTAGACCGCTACGAGACGGTCAGCGCGGCCTGGGGATTCAGCGGGGAGCATGAGTATACGTTTGGATCGAACTTTGATCGTGACGGGGCGGTATGGACGGTGCATTGTCTGACCGGCAGCTACACCTCCGATCATCTATTCCGCGGGTGGGTCTTGCGGCATTTTCCCGATGGGCGATTTGAGCCGATGTGCAGCGGATTGCGCAGTCCCGGAGGCATTGCGTTTAATTCGGCGGGCGATGCGTTTTGCACGGATAATCAGGGGACATGGAATGGCGCTTGTGGATTGAAGCATCTGAAGCCGGGTGGGTTCATGGGACATCCGGCCAGCCTGAAGTGGTACGAGAACGCGCCGAAGATGGGGCCGCGCCCGGCCGAGCCGACCGGTGGCGACTCGGGGCGGGTCTATCTGGATGTGAAGCGGATTCCGCAGCTGGTCCCGACAGCGGTCATCTTTCCGTACAAGAAAATGGGACAGAGTGCGTCGGCGGTCATGCTCGATGAATCAGGCGGGAAGTTCGGGCCGTTCGGCGGGCAGTTCTTTGTCGCGGATTACACGCTTAGCACGGTGATGCGGGTTTATCTGGAGAAGGTGAACGGCGTTTATCAGGGGGCGTGTTTCCCATTTCGACAGGGCTTTGCGACGGGATTGATCGGCGGCATTCTGACGCCGCGCGGGAAGATGCTGGTGGGGGGGTCGAATCGTGGCTGGCCATCGCGCGGGCTTATGCCGGCCGCGATGCAGCGGGTCGATTGGACCGG
>JBBRHH010000214.1:0-9465 GCA_038222915.1 Tepidisphaerales bacterium | reverse complement strand
GCGGTGAAGCCCGGAACCAGCTTGCTTCTGTGTTCGATCATGCGGCGCGAAAGATCGTCGGTCATGCCGACATATAGCGTTCGGGAATGATTGAACAGGATATAGACGCGATATTGTTTCATCGAGCGTCGCTCCCGGTCTCGGCTAGACCCTTCGCTGCGCTCAGGGCCGAAAACACCAGCGCCGCATTTTGTCCACCCAAACTATAAACACTGCTCACCGCCACCCGCGCCTTCCCCTCCCGAGCCTCCCGACTCACATTCAGCTTCTGCCCATCCAGCGTCTTTCGCGTATTCACCGCCGGCGGAATCTTTCCTTCGTGCAGCGCCATCACCGTCGCCACCACATCCACCCCAGACCCGGCCGCCAGATTGCCCGTCTGCGCCTTGATCAGCGACATCGGCACCTTCTCCAGCGCCGCCCCAAACGCAGTCCGCAACCCGGCCAGTTCCGATCGATCGTGCTTCGGAATCCCCAAGCCATGCGGCACCAGCAACCCGACATCACCGGCCGACACTTTCGCGTCCGCGAACGCCTTGGTGATCGCCTTCGAATAACTATACCCGCTCGGGTCCGGCTCGCTGATGCTGTACGTGTCCTGGCTTGCCCCATATCCCGTCAGCTCGGCGTAGATCTTCGCCCCACGATTCTTCGCGTTCTCATACTCTTCCAGAATCAGCAGCCCGCCGCCCTCGCCCACCGTCGTCCCCTTCGCGTCCGCATCAAAAGGCCGGACTGCATCCGCGGGCGTGTCGTTGTTGTCTTCCGTCACCCGTTTCAGCAGGCACTGCCGCAGCAGCCCCATCGGCTGCACCTTCGTCTCGGCCCCGCCGCAGATCGCAAAGTCCGCATCGCCGCGCTGAATGGTCCGAAACGCTTCGCCAATCGCCAGATGGCTGCTCGCGTCGGCGCAGGTGATCGTATTGCTCGGCCCCTTCAGTTCATGAATGATCGTCACATGGCATGACAGCATGTTCGGCAGGTATTTCAGCAGCCAGAGCGGCGTCAATTGGCTCATCCCATCGCGGCCCCACCTCTCAAGGTCCAGCTTGTTCCCATCCCGCGCCACGCCCATCGCGTAGGCCAGCTCGGTCAGGTCCGTGCTGATCAATCCCGCCCCGATATTGCACCCGAATCGCGTCGAGGCGAGTTCCGGCGCATCGCTATAACCCTTGGACTTGATCCCCGAATCGCGAAAAGCATCGTCGGCCGCCAGCACCGCCAGCTCAATATCCCGCGCCATCACCTTCGTCCACTTACGGTGGCTCTTGGGCACATGCTCCACAATGCGGTAGGGGGGCACCTCGCCGCCGATCTGGCTGGGAAACCCCGAAGGATCAAACTGCTGAATCCGCCGAACCCCCACCTGCCCGGCCAAAAGATTGGCCCAGAAGGTCTTCGCACCCAACCCAATGGGAGAAACAACGCCAACGCCCGTAACAACAACTCGCCTCATGGTAGTGAGGCGATTGTAGGGCATGCAAAAGGGTATTCAACTTGAAAGCGTCACCGGCTGCTCGATCCGAAACGAGGCGACCAGCTCTTCAAACTGCCCCGTAAAAACAAAATTGTGTTCCGGAAACTGCATCCCCGCCATGTTCTTGTCCACGTGGCTGAACATCAGTTGAATCTCGGCCACCAGCGCATCCCCCACTTTCACCGTTCCCGAGCAACTCGCACCGGCCTCCGACAATTGCTCCACCACCGCCGAGAAAATCAGCGTGTCCCCAGGCCGCACCAGCCGGTGAAACGTCGCCTTCCCAATCTTTGCAAGGATCACCTTCTCCCCGAAGTTCCGCGCCTCGCCCACCAGAATCCCCGCCGTCTGCGCCATCCCCTCCACGATCAAACTGTGCGGCACAATCGGAAAATCGGGATAGAGATCGTGCAGGTGCTCCTCGGCCAGCGAAACGTTCTTGATCGCCGTCGCCGAAGTGCGCGATGTGAATTCGACAAACTTGTCAATCCAGATCCAGCGCATGGAAAGTTACGCGTTGACCTTCCCCGCAATGTAATTCACGATCGTGTCCACGGTGAACAGCGACTGCATGTTGTTCACGTCGGAGTTCTTCTCCAGCGCGCTGAAGTCCGAGTGCGGCATCCGCTTCTTGAGTTCTTCCAGGCCGGCCGGGGTTACCTTGCCGTCCTTCACGAACTGCGGATCGGTCAGCACGTTCTCGGGAAACAATTCGCCGCGGGGAATTTTGAAGGGCTTGGTCGGATCGGTCGTGAACGCTTTTTCCAGCCGAAACACAATGTCGAGAAAGTCGATGCTCTCCGCCCCCAGGTCCTCACGCAGCGTGGCGTCAGGCGTGATCTCGTCTTCATCCACCTGCAGCGCATCCATCAGGACGGCTTGAACCTTCGCGTAAATCTCTTCTCTCGACATTGCCATAGCGACTCCAGATCCGTTTAACTTTTCACGCCGCGGGTGCCGTCAAAGGCACACTCGGCGTCGCGGTCAACCGCAGCACATCCCAGCGCTTGCGGTGGTGCTCGCGGAGGCGGCGGTCAACGTCCGCCAAGGCCGGTTGGTGATCCGCGAGATTAAAATATGCCAGCTCCAGCCGCGCCGACAACGCCGTGGCAGTGCCCACCGTACCGGTGGCCTTAAACACCGCGCCGCCTTCGCTCACCTTCGCCAGCTCGACCTCGACCCGCAGAAAATTCCCGGGCGCGACAAACTGGCCATACCGCACATTTTTCGTCTCACGCAGCACCGCCATCGAGCAGCGAAAGTCGTTGCGATGATGCAACAACCATCCGCCAGCTTGCACCAATGCTTCCAGCATCATCACTCCCGGCAACACCGGGAACGTCGGGAAGTGGTCGGCCAGATACTCCTCCGCCAGCGATACGTGCTTGACGGCGACGATCCGATCATCGCTCAAATGCTCGACTTTGTCGATAAGGTTGAACTTCAAGCTACTTCCCTGGGCGAGCCGTCTCGGGCACAGAATTGCGAGTTTGTATCGGTGACACCCCCCGTTTTCAAGTCAGCCCATTGTCCCGCCCTCAATCTGCCCAAGTTCACCCCGGCAATTCACCCCGAAGCCGCAAATCCACTAAGTCCAGCAACTGCTCTGGATTGATTGGTTTTAGCAGCAATGTGGGCAACTCGTGCACTGGCAGGCGGTTCATCGAATCCTGAATCTCATCCGCCGCCAGCCCCGACATCAAAATCACCGGCAATTTCGGGCGGGTTCTTTGGAGAAACGTCAGCACGTCAAACCCATCCGCCATCGGCATCCGCAGATCCAACAGCAGCAGATCCACCGGCCGGCTCTCCAGCATCAGCATCACCGATTTTCCATCCGCCGCCTCATCCACGTCATACCCCGACGTCCGAAGCAGCTCCGCCAGCGGCCGGCGTTCCACCATCGAATCGTCGGCGACGAGAAGCCGCCAACGTTCCGCCATCTTGTGCGTTGGACCGTCCTCGGCTGGGCTTACAATTGCTCCCATACACGGCAATTATAGCGAAAGATAGGAAAACAGGGCAACGCACGTAATATCAACAGAACAGAAATTTCTGTTCACCCGGGCCCCCGCAGCCTCTGCCCAGTCTCTTGTTTCAGCCGCATGCGTTCGATCTCGATCGGATCGCCAAAATCCCTCCCCCGCACCTGCATGTTCCACTGCTGCGCCTGCGTCTTGTCCCCCAAATGCACATAACAATCGCACATGCCAAGCTTTGCCCAGTCGACATAGTCATCCGTATAAATCATTCCGCCCTGATGCATTTTCCCCGGATAACCAAGCATGGACTGGAACTGCACGATCGCGTCATTCGGCTTGTTGATCGCGAGCAACGCCCGCCCGGCCGCCAGCCGCGACTTCATCATCAGCACCACAATCATCGGTGGCGACGGCACCACATTCAGATTCGCCGTCGGATCGGGCAACATCGCCGACGGTAATTTGCCCGTCCAACCCCATTCCGGAATCCGCTGTTCCATCGAAACGTTCGCCAGATAAAGCTTCAGCGACTCCCCCGCATCCTGCTTCACGTAGTTCGCCATCTTCAGCCGCAGCGCCATCGATAGGCCAAACTCCTTGATGCTGCCCAGCCCTCCCGCGCTCCCTTGCAACGTGTTCCCCCGCGCATTCGCCTTAGCCTCCTCAATCGCCATCGCAGCCCGGAAACATGCGATCGCCTCGTCGGGCTGATTGTTCCCCTCCCCAATCACCCCCAGATACGCCGGGATCCGCGCATCCGCCGCATCCCATATATTCGCCGCCAGGAGCGACTCCCGCGCGCTTTTCCAAGCGGTATTGACGATCTTGCTCCACGCCCGCTGCAGATACGGCGCACACGAAGTCTGCTCCAGGTTCTTCGCCTTCGTTTGTTCCAGCACCGCCTCGACCGGCATGTTCAATTTCGCATACACATTTGAAAGACTCGACCGCGCCCGCAAATGGTTCGGGTCCAGCTTCACGGCCGCTTCCAGCGCCTGCCGCGCCCGCTCAAAATCCCCGCCGCCAGTCGCGACCAACCCCTGATAATAATACCCGTCGGCCGTGTTCCCCATCGCCGCTATCGCCTTCGCCACATACTGCTGCGAAAACTTCATGAAGTTATTCCCCGCCGACTCAAGTTGATCCGCCCGGTCGCGCTCGGCCAGCGACGGATAGCGCGTGCAAAACCACGTGCAGTCATACCCAAACTCCGTCCACGTCCGCACCGTCCGCAAATCGCTCGCCCCCGAATACCGCTGATTCGCGGCCTCCTGCATGATCCGCGCCATCAGCTCCAGCATCTCCGGATCGTTGTCCTTGATCTGCATCGCCCCACGCAGAATATTCTCCGCATCCCCCCACAACCCATCGCGAATCTTCATCGCCGCCTGCCCAATCATCGACTTCACATGCCGCGGATCGGCCTGCAGCGCCGCCGCAAACATCTGCCCCGCCAGGTTCAGCTCGGCCTGTTTTTGATCCCCCGTCTGCGCCCGGTAATACGTCCAATCCCCATTGGGCTCAACGCACTCCCCATGCACGTCCACCTCCGCAAGGATAAAATTCCCCAGCGCCGCCAAAACATCCGCATTCTTCGGATTCGCCGCCACCGCCCATTCCAAAGCCCGCCGCCGGTCCTGATACCGCTCATCCCCGCGCAGCCGCACCGCGTTCGCCACCCGCACCAATTCCGTTGCCTGCTTCACCAGCACATCCCACCCTGCTTTGTCGCGCGCCGACACCAACAACGCTGTCATCAGCTCCTGCGGCAAAGGCAGCGCAGGCTGCTTCTTCAATTCCGCCAGCGACTTCTCCACATCCCCGCGAATCCCCCGCGAATTCTTCTCATCCAGCTTCTGCGCAACCGCCAAGTCCCCCTCCGCCCGCTTCACATCCCCCAGCGCCACCGCCGCCGCCGCCCGCCCCACATACCCTTCCACGAGCGCCGATTTCCAGCTCAACACCAGCGTAAATTCCCGCCGCGCCCCCTCCGCGTTCCCCAGCCCCAGCAAACTCATCGCATGATAATAAAGCGTCGTCCGGTCCTCCGGATAAACCGCCAGCACCGAAGCCAGATCCGCCTGCGCCCCCGCATAATCCTTCTTCCCCACCCGCGCAATCCCGCGCCCGAAGAGCGCCTTGCCCACCACCTCGCCCTGTCTGTGCGACTGCGCAAACGCCTCAGCGATATTGTGAAAATCCCGCAGAGCCGCCGCCCGGTTCTGCCGGCACTCCTGCAGGAACTGCGGGTTGTTCATCCTCTGCGCAATCGCCAGCTTCCCATAGTTGTTCCCCGTCTTCACCAGAAACTGGTCATAAGAATCGGTACTGCCATGCGAATAAAACCGCGCCGCCCCGGCCTCATCCCCCTTCATCCGAACCGCAAACGACAACATCCGCTTCGGATCCTTCGCCTGCGGGTCCAGACGCACCGCCCGCTCCAGATCCTTCTGCCCCTCGGCAATCTTCTCCTCCATTAGATACGCCACCCCGCGCGCCGTGTAATACTCCCCGGCCTCTTCATTGGCATCGATCGCCTTCCCGAGCGCCGCCACCGCATCCTCGCACTTCATTCGCGACAGCGCATCCAGCCCATCGATAAACTCCACAACACCGCCCGCCGTCTTCACCGGCACATCCAGCACATCCAGCGGCGGCGGCCCGCCCGCAACCACTGGCTTCACTGGCTCTTTCACACCCGACGGCACAGGCACCAGGGTCGGCACATCCGCCGCGGCCTTCCCCCGCCGCTTCCACACACCCTTCCCCAAAACGCCGTTCATCACAAACGTGTTCTCGTCGGCCATCTCGTAAGTCCCGCCATCCTTCCACGGAATGTTCACCGCTTGCAGCGCCCACTTCCCATCCATCGCCGCAAAAGTCCCATGATGCCCGCCGGGTGCGCCATTCCCCACCGCCGAAAAATCATACGTCCCATCCGCCTTCACCAAAAACGTCCACGTCGATCCACCCTGCGGATTGGGCACCGCCATCTCCCACGTCCCCCGGCACTTCTCCTCCACCGGCGACGACTCCACGCCCAGCACCCGTCCAACTCCGAGCAAAACAATCAAACCCACATAAATTAAATGGCGAACCATCAGGCCTCCGAGTAAAGTCGGAACCCCAGCGCAACAGTCGTTGAGCAAAGCAGATTGAAACTTCCAGTCGTTCCGGAAGCAAGAACAATTTTGCTCAACTTTGCCAAAACTTCGGGAGCCCAAATGCCACTTCGCACCTTTTCCCTGATCGCCCTCTGTCTCCTCATCGCGCCTGCCGCTCACGCCGCCACCGACTACTCCGGCAAATACGAAAGCCCCAAGATCACCCTCGAGCTCAAATCCGAAGCCGCCGCCTACACCGGCCAGATCACCATGGGCCAGCAGCACTTCCCCGTCACCGCCCACGAAGAATCCGGCAAACTCCTCGGCACTTTCACCAGCCAGGGCAACGCCTACCCCTTCACCGCCACCCCCGAAGCCGCCGGCCTCACCTTCGCCACCGACAACGCCACCTACACCCTCAAAAAACTCGCCACCAACCCCCTCGCAAACCCACTGGCCACCCCCGCCCCCACCAATCCCCTCGCCAACAACACCAATCCACCCGCCGCCACCGACACCACTACCCTCCCCGGCTACACCCTCGTCAACGCCACCGACTCCGGCAAATCCTTCTCCACCCAGAAGCCCAAAGCGACAACAGTCCAGACCGCCCTCGAATCCACCCTCCCCGACCTCGCCCAATACTTCGACGCCAAGCCCGCCGTCACCGGCGCGTTCGAAGACGCCAAATCCCACAACGCCGGCGGCGCAACCTTCACCGCAAAATTGAAGGGCCAGCCCGTCAAAGGCTTCGTCTCCTGCAAAACCTCCGATCAAGGCGCGACCGTCGCCATCATCTACGCCAAAGCCGACGCTCCCCCGGCCGAGTGGGACAAGCTCTCCGCCGCCCCGCCCACCACCAACCCCGCCTCCGATATCAAGCTCACCACCTACGAATTCCCCGACGGCACCGGCAGCATCGGCATCGCCCCCGGCTGGAAATGCAGCGCCCAGACCGGCCTCCACACCATCATCATCGAAGGCCCCGCCGACCAGCACGTCGTCATCGGCGCAAGCTTCCCCGTCAGCACCCCCGACTCCATGATCATGAAGATGTACCGCCAGAACGAAGCCAGCGCCAAACGGCTTCACATCCAGCCCCCCGCCCCGCCCCCGATTCTCGTCGCCCCGTATCTCGAACCCCTCGAAGCCCTCACCACCCTCGCCCCGCAGATCAGCAAGATCAATCAAACCCGCGGCCAGCCCGCCGTCACCGTCGACAAGATCCTCGCCCACGCCGAGGAGAAAACTATGCTCCCCAACGCCAAGGCCCAAGGCGTCAGCTACGCCATGACCCGCACCCTCAAAGGCGGCCCCGTCCACTATCGCGCCATCTCCCACATAACGACTTATCCAGTCGGTACCGACGCCTGGACGATGTGGGTCGTCGAGTTCAACGGCCCCGAAGCCACCTTCGAAGCCGACGCCCCCGCCATGCAGGCCATGGAACAATCCCTGAAGGAAAACGCCGAGGTCATGCAGAAGAAGGGCGCTGAAATGCTCAACGCCCAGGCGAAGCAAAACGCCGAGCGCCTCGCCGCCAACGACGCCAACTTCAAGGAACAGCAGAAGCAGCAGGCCGCCGCTCACGAAGAAGCCCACCGCCAGCAGATGGCCGGCTACGAAGCCCACAACCGCGCCTGGGCCGAAGGCCAGGTCACCAAAGGCCGCAACAACGCCGACTTCGTCGAAATGATCCGCGGCTACCGCACCGTCGAAGACACCCGCACCGGCGAAAAAACCAGCGTCGACTACTACAACGTCAACGAAATCGTCGAACGCGCCAACCAGAACGACCCCGGCCACTACAAACAAATCCCCCTCCGCGACGAGCTCTACCCGCTCACTCCCGTCAAATAGTTCTTTTCAATCACAAAAATCTAAGAGCATCGCATCGCTTTTATCGCGATCCTGAACGTGTACATACCCACCGGCCGATACTACTATTGGTATAGCGCAACCACCGTGTGCGACCCTGGCTCACCAGCCAAGAAAAAATGGACTCCGACCCACCCAGCAACCCCGTTCATCCCTCCACCCGACGCAACGTCCTGGAGTGGGCTCTCCTCGGCGGCGCGCTCATTGGCTTCGTCATCGTCTACATCGGCGCCGCCAACGCCTCCCCCATCGGCTTCGTTATTGGAATCGGGCTCTGTGCCATCATCGCGGTCATCAGCATCGGCCTGCAGTTCACAGCCACCCCATCCCAACAAAATTCCGATCCCTCCCACGTCACCACGCAACTGGAATGGCCCGAGAGCTTCTCCAGAAACCTCCGCAAACTAATCGCCGCACTCCGCGCCACGCTGAAATAACCTCATCCTGATAGAGCGACAGCGACTGAAGGATCCAGCCCCACCAGGCAGAACGTATCCGAATTAAATAGTCTTCCTCCCCATCCGCGCCCAACCAAATATTTCGCGCGAGAAAATTAACCCGCCCTTAGCAAAATCTTCGTCTCCCCCCTTGATCTCCCTCCCATCATCTCCCCGTCACAAAATGGGCGTCATCGCCCTCGCATCCACGGAGACCAACTATGCTTCTCGCCGAATCCCTCTCAGCCGGCTCGATGTTCTTTCTCATTCTTGCCATCGGTATGGCGCTCGCCTTTGAATTCGTCAACGGCTTCCACGACACCGCCAACGCCGTCGCTACCGTCATCTACACCCACACCCTCAAGCCCTGGGTCGCTGTGATCTGGTCCGGCTGCTTTAATCTGCTGGGTGTCCTGGCTTCCAGCGGACTGGTCGCGTTCGCCGTCCTCGGACTGCTCCCCGTCGAACTCGTCGTCAAAGTCGGCGCAAGCGCCGGCTTCGCAATGGTCTTCGCACTGCTCATCTCGTCCATCATCTGGAATCTGGGAACCTGGTACCTCGGCCTGCCCGCCTCCAGCTCCCACACC
>JBBRHH010000213.1:0-9467 GCA_038222915.1 Tepidisphaerales bacterium | reverse complement strand
AGGAGATACGGGCGGCGGAGGAGGTGGAGGCACTGTTGCGTTCGGGGTCAGTCCAGCGCCGGCCCAATCGGCGTGGTCGTACGTGCTGCCGTCACCGCCATCGGTCACGGTCAGCGTGAGTTGATTCACGCCGGTCACATTCAGGTTCAGCGACTGCGTACCGCTGGTCGCGTTCATCACGCCGCTGTCGTAAATCTTCGTGCCGTCGGCAAACACCTGGAAGGCGACGGAGCCGTTGACGCCCTGTTCATCATCGACGCCGACGTCGGAGACAAACGACGTATATCCGCCTGCAAGGTTGAACACGATCTGCGACGTCGAGTTGACACCCAGCCCCTTCTGATAGGTCACGCCGTTCAGGGTGATGGTGTTTCCATCGCCAAAACCTTGTGCGCCATTGGACAGATCGCGCTCGACCGGACCCCAGCCGTTCGTGGCCGACACCCAGGGAAGATCACTGAGATACTTGAGGACAGGCGTCGTGACGGGAGCAAGGTTGGTGTAGGTCGAATCGCCCACCGCGTTGCGCGCCTTGACGCGATAGTTATAAAGCGTTGACGGTGCGGCACTCAGATCGGTGAAGGTGTTAACGTCCGGGGCGACCGCACCCACCTGCGTCCAGACGCCACTCGTCCCATTTTCGCGTTCGATGATGAACAGGGACTCGTTGGCGGAATTGTCGGCCCAGGTCAGACTCACGCTGCTCGGGCTCGCCGCGGTCCCGGTTAGGCTGCCAGGGGCAATCGGAATGGTCGGTGTGGGAGGCGGGCTGGTGCTGGTGAAGCGGAACCAGTTGATGTTGCTTACGTTCGCGGAATCGAAGACCAGCTTCATCACATGCTGGCCGGCCGTCAGACTGATGCCGTTGCGGGTGAGAGTTGTCCATGTCTGCCAGCCGCCGGTGGGCGGCGTGGTAATGGAGCCGGAAACATTCACCCCATCCAGTTCAACATGGAACGTACCGTTGCCACTGCCGCCGTTGGCCATGCGGAAGTCAAAGTTGTAAGTCCCGGTCGTGGGAACATTCACGGTGTAGGCGACCCATTCGCCCAACGCGACAGTTCCCAGGTCATATCCGCCGCCGGTGTCGCTCGTGTTTTCCACATCGGCGCCTTCGGTATTGCGCCATGCCCCACCCGAGTTGGCAGTGGTGGTGTCGTGATAGCCAACGCCTTCGCCGCCGAAATCAAAGTATTCCGCCTGGATCGGCGCGCCCGCGTCCCAGAGGTAATACGGAACTTCCCGGTTCTGCACGGGAGTCGTGGCCCAGGGCGAAAACAGTTCGGTGCCGCCTTTGGTCAAAGTCCACTGGAGGCCGGGGGTCGCGTGGCCAATGCCGTACACCATATCGCCGGTGCCCGGTCCATCGCCCCCGGGGCCTGATGCGCTGCCCCAGTAGTTGTTGCGCACGTCGAGCGTGCCGGTGTACACGGTGTCGTCGCTGGCAACCGAAAGCCGATTGCCGTAGACGGTGTCGTTGTTGTAAAAATTGTTGTCGGTGATGACGAATCCGGAGTTGCCGCCGGAAAAGCCCTTTGCATCAATACCGACGCCTACGCCGGTGTTGCTGTAAATGGTGTTGTTCTTGATGGTGATGTTGTTCGCGCCGCCTTCGAAGCGCACCGTGCCGCTCCACTGATCGCGCGTGTTGGTGACCAGGTTGCCCGTAAAGGTGAGCCCGGTGGTGTTGATGACGAGGATCGCCTTGCCGTTGCCATCCATCGTGTTGTTGGTGATGCGGATGTTGGTCTGGACGGCGCCGCGGCCTTCCAGTGCGACCCCGGATTCATAGGTCGTGGTGCCGCTGCCGCCGCGATTTCCAACAAACGCGTTCCCGTCGATCGTGACGTTTGTCAGTCTCGTTCCAGCAATGTCGGCGTCTGTGTAAATGCCGCGTCCGCCGCGCAACCCGGCCTTGTTGTTCACCCGGAACACATTGTGTTGGATGATGGCGGCGTCGGTGCTGCTGGAGTTTGCGAGATCCAGGCCCGAAACGTTCGACTGAAGAATGTTGTCGAAGATGTGTGTGCCAGAGATGCCGGGCGCCATCACGATGCCAGCGCCCATGGCGAGCGTCGTGTTCGTGTTGCCCTGCACCGTGAACCCGTCGACCGTCACGTCGTTGGCGGTGATTCTGATCCCGCAACTGACCGTGCCGTCGCTCAGGGTGGCGCCGGAGATGATGGTTTCAGCGGCCGCATTTTCCAGACGCGTATTTTTGCGCGCGTCCACGCCCGCTTTTGCACCCAGGAGCGTCAGCCGCTTGTTCACGGTGACCATCTCGTTATAGGTCCCGGCATCAACGGTGATGGTCGACCCGATCGCGGCCGCGTTGATCGCGGATTGGATGGTGGCGTACACCGCCGAGCTTCCCACGATGTGTGCCGCCATCATCTGGCGGCGCTCGAGGTTCTCGAACAGATCGGCGGGGTGCCGCCTGCTCTTCGAAGGCTGTTTGGACGACAAAGCGTTGATACGACGCTGGCGCGTAGATTTTTTGTGAGACAAAGGCTTCTCCTCTCCTTGGATGAATCCCAATCCCCGAGACCAAATTAGTTACGGTGAGGAAAGTTACGAGGTGGCCCCCCTTTCGACAAGGCACAACCACGTTAATCTCGCCTGCTTTTGACTCCAAAGCTGGAAAGCTGGGATAGCTGAAACATCTGCGCAATTGACGTCCATCGAAGCCTTCCGCGCTTTAACTTATGGGACGATCAGCATTTCGGTGATCGACCGGATCGATCCGCCCTCTGTCCCTTTATCCGCATGTTGCGGGATGATCGATGTCGAAAAAACTCCACTTTCGGAAAATACGCAACTCCAATCTGACAGAATTGTGACGCACGACAAGGAGTGGATATCAGGGTCCGATCATTTCGCAGTTGCCTTGCCCGCCCCTTCGTCGTCTGCGTATTTCTCAACGTCGATCCCTGCAGGCGCGACGATCACATAGTTGATCTTACCGTTGACCGTGAACACCAACCCGTCGTCGCCCGCATTCACGATCTTCGTTGCCAGGCTGTTGTGATGGCCTTCGTAGTACAGCAGTTTTTCCTCACCCAACGCAATCCAGTCTTCAAACGGAACCGCGCCATAATCCGCGTCGCCCAGCGCGAGTCGCACCACATACGGCCCTGCCGGCACCTTGACACGGAACTGTTTCTCCTTGGCCACCACAAAGCTTTTCAAAAACAGATTGTGTGCCGAATTGCGATCGTCGCGTGTATCCAAATGTTCCGCGTTGATCCATCCATACCCGCGTGCGTCCGTATAGGGCTGGCCGTTGTCGCAATCCCACCCGGCCCGATCGAATGTAGCCTTCACCTGAAAATTAATCCGCTTGATCACTGGTGCGTCCACGACAGTAATCTGGGTGACCGACGATTTGCCCTTGGTGGAAACGGTTACCGCGGCCGTCCCTTTGTGCAACGCCTTGACCATGCCCTTGGAAACCGACACGACCTCCGCGCCATCCGCTGACCAGGTGGCTTCGTCGGTAATCTTCTTGTTGAAATGATCGCTGCCGCGCGTGTAGGAGCCGTTTGCTTCAATTTGAAAGCTTTCGCCGGCGACGATCGTCAACTTCGGAAAGCTTGCCGAGGTCGAATCCAGTGTCGCAGTTCCGACAATATCCTTTACGGTCACCTTCGCTTCAGCGCCGAACCCGCGCTTGAAGGCGGGATCGGTGTAGACGGCGCGAATCCGGGCCGCGCCGCCGGCGAGGCCCCGCACCACGCCGTGGCCATGCACATCTGTTTCAGCGATCGTCGGATCGAGGGAGAAATAGCTTGCCTGTTCGGTCACATCCTTGCGCGTTCCATCCGCATAAACCGCCGACACTGAAACAGCCGCGGCCGGGATGAACGAGTCCACTGTTGGCCGGGTGACCTTCACCTCTACGCCGGTGATGACATTCGGCTTGTCGGCCGTCAGGCGGTAGATGAAGACGTTCTGCTTCACCGCGTTGTAAAGCACAAACACGTTCTTCGACGCGACATATCGAAACCGTCCGAATGTCCCCCACTGGTCCGGCGCACCAGGCGTCACCTTGTTCGTCGCGGCCGCCTCGTGCTTCGTCCAGACGCCGCTGTCCATGTCCAAGGTGTAAACATCCGTCCCCATCGACCATGCCACAAACTTGTCGATCAACGGCACATAGCAAAACCCGGGGCTGCTGCTGGCGACTAACTCATCGCCGCCGGTTGTCTTCACGAACTTGAATGGGATCGCGTTTGGAATCGCCGTCAGCCCCCAGGTCTTCACCTTCCCATGCCCGCAGGCCACGAAGAGCCTTCGCTTGAAATCCACATCGGCCGTCTCGTAATAGGACGGCTCCGGCGAATCCTTCAGCCGAAGCGTCCACCGATGCGTCATTGGGTCCCACTGACTGAACTTCCCCGAAGTGATTGGCGTGCTGAGCCACAGAAGGCCGGTTACAGGATCCACGGCACTGATGTCGCCCGTACGGCCTGTCCCATGATCTGCATACACTTCCCACCGGTCTGGCCTGTCCGGGTCCATCGCATAGGTCCGCGGCGTTCCCCATCCCCCCACTACCACATAACGATCCGTCGGTGGCGGGCAATACTCCACGCCGTCGTACGTGTGCATGGCGAACGGTGCTTTGTTCAAATCTGTATATTCGGTGCCGGGAATGACGGGATCGGGATCATTCAGCCGGTGCCACTTCATGTCCCCCAGTTCAAACGCATAGATTTCATTCCCGTTATAGCCCGCGTGCCCGCCGCCCGGACCCACATAAAGCCAGTCGCGCTGCGAATCCAACGCCCCACCCGCCCAGCAGCCGGTGATCCCGCCGATGCCGCCTGAAAGCCATGGAAATTTCTTATCCGACGCGGCGATCGTTTCAAGATGCGAATCGGGAACTTCGTACCATTCGCCGGGCTTGAGTTGATCTATGGCATCCACCGCGGGCGAAGTGGCTGCGGCCCGTGCGCCCAATGCCCGCTGCCCAAATTCCCTGTGCAACGTCGTAGTTACGGCGACACATAGGAATGCTTTAATGAAGCGACGAAAGCGTGAATGGCTCGGCAAGATGCACTCCGTTTTGGAAAGTCCTCGCGTGATGGAAGGCTGCCCTTGAAATACTTCGACCCATCACAGCCTGTTGTTCTCCCGGATTTGCACGACGCTGCGAAGCGTGAACAGATATACTTTCACGATCCGATGAGAGCGTTTCGACTCTTACAGGAATTTGCGCTGGCGTGTGGTGCGCGTATAAATCATGGCGGCCGGCGCGACGTCACACTTCAGGAGTTCCAGTGATCCTTGGCGACGACGAAGCGCGCAATTAGCGAGGTGCGATCGCCCGGCCTACCGCACCCCGCCAACTCTCCCGTACAATCCCACGCCGCTCTTTGATTCAATATCTTTAACCGCACGGGAGCACCATGAGCCGCAAAACCAATCGTCGTCAATTTCTTAAAGGAGCAACACTCGCCGGAGCCGGCGTGTGGATTGCGGGCCGCTCCACCTGGGCCGATGATCTTGCCCTCAAATCTCCCAGCGAGCGCCTCAACGTTGCAAGCATCGGCATCGGCGGCAAGGGCGACAGCGACAGCGATCAGGCCGCCAAACATGCCAATCTTGTTGCGATCTGCGATGTGGACGAGAAGCGCCTTGATGATAAGGCAAAGAAATTTCCCAACGCAAAGAAGTTCACCGACTTCCGCAAGATGTTCGACGACATGGGCAAGGACATCGACGCCGTCACCATCTCCACGCCGGATCACACCCATGCGGTCGCCACCATGATGGCGATCAAGATGGGGAAACATGTTTACACGCAGAAGCCCCTCACGCACGACGTCTGGGAGGCGCGGCAGCTTCGGCTGGCCGCGAAGGAACACAAGATCGCCAGCCAGATGGGCAATCAGGGCACGGCCAGCAACAAGCTTCGCGAAGGCGTCGAAGTCATTCGCGCCGGCTATCTGGGCAACGTGAAGGAAGTGCACATCTGGACGGATCGCCCAACCGGTTGGTGGCCGCAATCGCCCACCATCCGTGAGCGGCCGCCCGAGGCAGCAGTCCCCGATTATCTGAAATGGAATGAGTGGCTCGGCACCGCGCCACAACGTCCTTACGCGGAATCGAAGTCCGAGCCAGTCGTCAAATATTACCACCCGCACAATTGGCGCGGCTGGTGGGACTTCGGCACCGGCGCACTGGGCGACATGGGCTGTCACCTTGCCAATCTGCCGTTCATGGCGTTGAAACTTGGCTACCCGACGAGTCTGCAGGCTGACTCCGAAGAGCTCAACCCGCACACGTTCCCGGCCTGGGCCCGCGTTAACTACAACTTCCCCGAGCGCGAAGGCATGGGCCCGGTCAAAGTCACCTGGTATGAGGGCAGCAAGGACGGCAAGCTCGTTCTGCCGCCCGATGACTTACTCGACAAGGTCCTCACTGACTACACCATGGCGAGGCGTCTCGAACATGGCCCCGCCACCAAACCCGCCAACGACAAGCGCCTCGCCCTCAGTAAGGGTGGCTCGATCATCGTCGGCGACAAAGGCATCCTCTATTCCCCCCACGATTACGGCGGCGCATGGTGGCTCCTCCCGGCCGAGAATTACCGTGACTACAAGGCCCCCACGCAAACACTCGCGCGCAATCCTGAAGGCGCAGGCAACGTCGATGAAGGCCAGAAGATGGAATGGCTCGCGGCGGCCAAAGGCGGTCCGGCGGCAATCGGCAACTTCGACTATGCGGGCATGCTGGCCGAGTTCATCCTGCTCGGCAACGTCGCCATCCGCGCCGGCAAGAAGCTCGAATGGGACGGCCCAAACATGAAGTTCCCCAACGCGCCGGACGCCGAGAAATTCCTCCGCCGCGAATACCGCGACCCCTGGTCTCTGTAAAACGTCCTGGCGAAAGATTGAATGAAAACGCTGGAGCAATTCTCGAAAGGCCTGACGACCTTGCCGGCGTCAGTGGGCTGGTATTTGAACGAACTTGGCGTGTCGGTTGGCAGGCAGCAACTGTTTACCAGGCAGTCTCCGCAGCGACTTAAGGTTCTGCGGGAGCATGCCTTGATCGAAAGCGCTGTGTCATCGAATCGGATCGAAGGCGTCGAGATTGAAGCCCGACGAATTGGGACCGTCCTCTTTGGAAAACCTTCTCTCAAAGACCGGGATGAGGAGGAAGTGCGCGGCTATCGCCAAGCGTTGGACCTGATTCATGCCGAGGGTGAGAAGCTGAAAATCTCCGAGCGGACCATCAAACACTTCCACGAGTTATCGCGCGGAGAAGTTTGGGATGCAGGAAAGTATCGGGTCAAGGATGCAGACATTATCGAGAATTACGCGGACGGCCGGTCAAGAATTCGGTTCAAGCCGACGTCAGCTGCCGACGTGCCGCGGGCAATGAAAGAGCTCATCGGCTCGTGGAAAGACTTCGAAGAACAGAAGTGGGCTGCGGGACCAGTCGCGTTGGCGGCATTCAACCTGGATTTTCTCTGCATTCATCCCTTTCGCGATGGGAATGGCCGGGCCTCGCGGCTCTTGCTCCTATGCGGTTGTTATCACATCGGTATGGAGGTAGGGCGGTATATCAGCCTCGAGCGGCTGATCGAGCAGAACAAGGAGCGGTATTACGAAGCGCTCGAACAATCGTCGCGAGGATGGCATGAAGGCAAACACAATCCATGGCCTTTCATCAATCATATCTTGTTCATTCTGAAGAGCGCATACAAGGAGTTTGAGGAACGCGTCGGTGATACCGCGGAACCCAAAGGAGCGAAGGCCCAACTTGTGCGGGAAGCCGTGAGCAGGCGCGTCGGTGATTTTCGATTAGCAGATATTGAGGAAGATTGCCCGAGCGTTGGTCGCGAATGGATTCGCAGCGTACTCGCCGACATGCGTGAAGAGGGAAAAGTTCACTGCACTGGACGTGGGCCGGCAGCCCGCTGGGCAATCAACAAAAGCAACAAAAGGCGGAGTAAGGGTACCACCTCTTAGTGAGGGTATTAGTAAGCGTATGATCGATCCGGTAGGCATCCCTATGCGTACCTCTCCGCCTCCGCCGCGAATACTGCGACCCGGTCACTGTAAAACGCCCACGACCGCTCGCGCAGTCGATGGATCCAACTTCTTGATCGGTCAATCGCGGACTTTTACCCCGCGACTACACTCACATTATCAAACGTCGACGTGTTCAACGCCGTCGTGCTCTTCGATGTCACTGCCAGGCCAATGTACACGTTTGCGGTCATCGTGATGGTAACCGTACTCACCTGGGTCCAGGTCACTCCATCGGCCGATCGATACGTCGTGAACTTGTTGCCGCTGCGCACCAACTTCAGCCAATACGGCGCTGTCACCGCGCCGCTGGTTACGGACGAACTTTTGCCGCCGGTCGCGGCGCGGCTGATCTGCGTGACGCCCTGTGTCGGGGTCACGAAGACGCCGACCTGTTTTGAATTCGCAGCCAGCGTTTCGCGGATCATCAGGCCGGCCTTGGCCCCGGCGTTTGTGTTCTGAACGCCGCTGACCCGGGCGATAATGGTGCCGTTGCCGTTGAGGGACTGATACACGTAATGGAATGCATCGGCCGTCCCCGCAATGTCGGCGCCCGCGCCGGAAACGGTGTAAACCCCGCCCGAGGCGGTGGCGCTGCCGGTCTTGCCGACTGTCCCAATATCCCCATGGGCGAAGCCCGAAGGAAGAGGCAACGTCGCGCTGGCGGTGTTGGTGTACGCAGATGTGCCGGCTGAATTGGTGGCCGCCACCCGATAGTAATAAATCTGACCGGCCGCCGCGGGCGTGTCGGTAAAGGTCACCACGTTCGCGCCCGTCGTTCCGATCTGCGCAAAGTTCACGTTGTCCGTCGAGCGCTGGATCACAAATCCTGACTCATTGCCGGACTTGTCGGTCCACGCCAGGTTGACCTGCGTGGTGGCGGCCGTCGCGCTGAGCGTGGTCGGCGCCGTCGGCACGGTCACCACGGGCGGTGGGGGAGGCGGCGGAACCGTGGTTGCGGGAATCAGGCCGGCCCCGGCCCAGTCGGCGTGGTCGTACGACTCGCCATCGCCGCCGTCGGTCACGGTCAGCGTCAACTGGTTGACGCCGGTCACGTTGAGATTCAGGGACTTGGTCACGCTGGCGGCGGTCATGACGCCGCTGTCATAAATCTTGGTTCCGTCGGCGAAGACCTGGAAGTCGACGCTGCCGTTGACGCCTTCTTCATCGTCGACTCCGATGTCGGACAGGAAATTGGTGTAGCCGCCTGCCAGGTTGTAAACGACCGTCGAAGAGGCGTTCACGCCAAGACCCTTCGCGTAAGTCGTGCCGTTGAGCGTGAGGGTGTTTCCATCGCCTGCGCCCTGGCCGCCGTTGCTCTCATCGCGTTCTACCGGGCCCCACGCATTCGTGGCCGATACCCCTGGAAGGTCGCTGACATACTTGATGTTCGACGGGGGTGGGGGTGGCGGAGGTGGAGGCGGTGGG
>JBBRHH010000212.1:0-9526 GCA_038222915.1 Tepidisphaerales bacterium | reverse complement strand
ATGCCGCCTTTGATGCCGCCGCCGGCCATGAAGATGCTGAAGCCTTTGATGTGGTGGTCGCGGCCGTCGCCCTGGGCCATGGGGGTTCGGCCGAACTCGCCGCCCCAGATGACCAATGTCTCGTCTAACATGCCGCGTTCTTTTAGATCCTTGATGAGGGCGGCGGTGGGTTTGTCTACTTCGCCGGCGATGGTTTTTACGCCGTTTTTCAGGCCGCCGTGGTGGTCCCAGTCGCGGTGGTAGCACTGGATGAAGCGGACGTTGCGCTCGGCGAGTCTGCGGGCGAGGAGGCAGTTGGAGGCGAAGGAGCCGTCGCCTGGTTTTGCGCCGTATTGTTCGAGGACGTTGGCCGGTTCGCTGGCGATGTCGATGAGGCCGGGCACGCTGGTTTGCATTTTGAAGGCCATCTCGTACTGGCTGATGCGGGTGGCGATTTCGGGATCGTCGACGACGTCGTTTTCGAGTTTGTTGAGTTGTTCGACGGTGTCGATGACGTCGCGCTGCTGGTTGCGGGTGACGCCGGCCGGGCTGTTGATGTAGAGGACGGGCTCGCCTTTGGAGTGGAGCTGGACGCCCTGGAATTTGCTGGGGAGAAAGCCGCTGTGCCACTGGCGGGAGGCGATGGGCTGCTGCTGGCCGGAGCGGCCGGTGGAGGTGAGGACGACGAAGCCGGGGAGGTTGTCGCATTCGGAACCCAGGCCATACCAGAGCCAGGAGCCCATGGCGGGGCGTCCGGAGATGGTGGTGCCAGTGTTCATGAAGGTGTGGGCGGGGTCGTGGTTGATGGCTTCGGTGACCATCGAGCGGATGATGCAGATGTCGTCGGAGACGGAGCCGATCTGGGGGAAGAGCTCGGAGATTTCCTGGCCGGATTTGCCGTACTTTTTGAAATTCCACTGGGGGGCGAGGCATTTGAGCTGGGCGTTGCCCTGGAGTTGGGCGATGGGCTGGCCTTTGGTGAAGGAGTCGGGCATGGCCTTGCCGGACATTTCGAGGAGCTTGGGCTTGAAGTCGAGGGTTTCGAGGTGGGAGGGGCCGCCGGCCATGTAGAGGTAGATGATGCGCTTGGCCTTGGGGGCGAAGCTGAGGGGGTTGAAGTTGCCGAGGGAGCGCAGGCCGGGGTTGGCGTCGGCGGCGAAGAGGGATCTGGGGTTGAGGAGGGAGGCCAGGGCGAGGGAGCCGATGCCGCGGGCGCTGCGGGAGAGGAAGGAGCGACGGGTGTGTTGGAGTTGGAAAGGGTTCATGATCTAGAGACTCGAAACTAGAAACTGGAAACTAGAAAGAGACGCTGTTCGGTTAATTCCTGGTGATGGTTTCGTGCAGGTTTAAAATAGTTCGGGCTATGCTGGTCCAGGCGGCGAGCGTTGGGGCGTCGAGGTCTTTGGGAGCGGGGGATTGGCCTTCGGTCAGCAGTTTTTCCGCGGCGGATTTGTCCTTCTGGTATTCGGCGGTTTGTCTTTCGAGGAGCGTGGTGAGGAGTTGGATTTCCTGAGGTCTGGGGTTGCGGGAGAGGGCGTTCTGGTAGGCGAAGGTGAGTTTGTCGATGGTGGTTTGGCCGCCCTGTTGGAGGATGTGGGTGGCGAAGACGCGGGCGGCTTCGACGTAGGTTGGATCGTTGAGGAGAGTCAGGGCCTGCTGGGGGACGTTGGAGCGGGGGCGGTCGGCGGTGCATTCTTCGCGGGTGGGGGCGTCGAAGGCGAGGAGGCTGGGATGGAGGAAGGTTCGCTGCCACCAGGTGTAGAGGCCGCGACGGTATTCGGAGTCACCTTTGTCGGCGGCCCAGGTGCGGGTGGGGAAGTTGAGGAAATCCCAATAGCCGGGGGGTTGGTAGGGGTGGACGCTATCGCCGCCGATTTTGAGGGAGAGGAGGCCGGAGACGGCGAGGGCATTGTCGCGGACGAATTCGGCGTCGAGGCGGAAGCGGGACTGGTGTGCGTACCAGCGGTTTTCGGGGTCGCGTTCTTTTTGTTCGGCGGTGGGGGTTGAGGCCTGGCGATAGGTGGCGGAGGTGACCATCTGCTTGATGGTGTGCTTGATGTCCCAGCCGCTGTCCATGAAATCTACGGCGAGCCAGTCGAGAAGCTCGGGATGGGTGGGGGGTTCGCCCTGCGAGCCAAGATCTTCGAGGCGGCGGGCGAGGCCTTCGCCGTAGAAGAGTTTCCAGAGGCGGTTGACGAAGACGCGGGCGGTGAGGGGGTTGTCGCGGGCGACCAGCCACTGGGCGAGGTCGAGACGGTTGGCGCGGCGGTCTTTGATTTCAAGCTTGCCGAGGAAAGCGGGGATGGCCGGCTGGACTACGTCGCCGGTTTCGTCCTGCCAGTTGCCGCGATGGAGGATCTTGATGACCCTGGGGGCTTCCGCCGTGGAGATGAGGCACTTGGGGACGGAGGCTACGAAGGCGTCGCGTTCTTTTTGAACTGTCGCGAGCTCGGCGCGGGCGGTGTTCAGTTCCGGCGCGATGGTGCGGTAGTAGGTGGCGAGGGTTTTCTTCTGGGCGTCGTTGCGCTTGTCGGCTTCGAGGCCGGCGATGTCCTGGATCTCTTTGGGGAGGCCTTTGCCTTCGACGCGGATGGGGCGCTTGTCGGCGGTGGCGGAGAGACGGAATTTTCCAAGCTGATGGGCCGATCCCCACTCGTGGCGAAGGGTGAAGACGAGGGTGGTTTCGGCGAGGCCGTCGCCTACGTCGGTTTTGGTTTCGAAGTAGGCGTATTGGGCGGTGCCGGCTTTTTCCATCATGGCCCAGCCTTTTTTGGGCTCGGGCTTTTCGGCGATGGTGTTGGTGATGGCGAATTCTTTTTGCTCGTAGCTGGCGGTGGCGTTTTGGAGGGGGACGGGGGTGAGTTTTTCGCCGTCTTTCAGCTGGACGTCGAAATGGCTGAGGACGAAATTGCCGTTGTTGCCTCGGCCGGGGCCTTTGTTCGGGAGGGAATCGTCGGGGAGGGCTTCGAGGCGGAAGGCGGTGATGGCCTTGAGATCGGACTGGACGGTGATGGTGTATTTTTCGGTGTCGGGGGCGGGGCCGGTGGCGAGGAGTGCGCCGTCGGGGAGGACTTTGAGTGTCGTACCTTTTTCAGATTTGGTGGAAGCGGGGGTGAGCGTTTTCCACTGGACGGTTTTGTTGGACTGAATGGATTGTTCCCACTTGGCTTGGCCGGCGGCTAGCTCGGGGGTGTTGGCGTCCAACTTGTGCTGGGCTGTGGCTACGCGCTCTTCGACGGCTTTTAATTTGGCGAGCTGCTCGTCGTTGGCGACCGGCATGCCGGCTTCGCGGCGGCCGACGGCGGCTTCTTTGATGTCCGCGAAAAAGGCTTCCATGCTGTAGAAGTCGCGGGTGAGGAAGGGGTCGAATTTGTGGTCGTGGCATTCGCAGCAGCCCATGGTGCTGCCGAGCCAGACGGTGGAGACGTTGCGGACGCGGTCGGAGGCGTATTTGGCGGTGTATTCCTTGGGTTGCGCGCCGCCTTCTTCGGTGGTTTGGAGGAGGCGGTTGTAGGCGGAGGCTACTTTCTGTTGGAGGGTTGAGTTGGGGAGGAGATCGCCGGCGAGTTGTTCAATGGTGAACTGGTCGAAGTGCTGGTTGTTGTTGAAGGCGCTGATGACCCAGTCGCGGTAGGGGAAGATGTCGCGCGGGTTGTCGGAGTGATAGCCGATGGTGTCGGCGTAGCGGACGAGATCGAGCCAGTAGATGGCCATGCGCTCGCCGAAGTGGGGGGAGGCGAGGAGCTCGTTGACGACTTTGTCGTAGGCGTTGGGCGATTGATCGGCGATGAAGGCCTGGACTTGCTGGGGCGTGGGGGGAAGGCCGACGAGGTCGAAGTAGAGGCGACGGATCAACGTGACGTGGTCGGCGGGTGGGGAATGTTGCAACGAACGCTGGGAAAGGTCCTGGCTGATGAAGCGGTCGATGGGGTTGATGGCCCATTTGTCGGCGTTGTCGGCCGGGAGCTGCGATTCGGGTTTAAGGTAGGCCCAGTGGCCTTTCCATTGTGCGCCTTCGTCGATCCAGCGCTTGATGAGGGCGACTTCTTTTGGAGAGAGGCGCTTGTTGGACTTGGGGTCGGGCATGCGCTCGTCTTTGTCATCGGTGGTGATGCGGTGGAAGAGTTCGCTCTGGTCCGAGTGGCCTGGGACGACGGGGGTGTGGTCTTTGATGGGGGTGAAGAAGCCGTCCTTCGTGTCGATGCGGAGGTCGGCCTTGCGTTTGTTTTTGTCGGGGCCGTGACAGGCGTAACAGTTGTCTGAGAGGATGGGGCGGATATCGCGGTTGAAGTCGATGGGCCGTTGTTTGGGCGCTGGCTCGGCCGCCCGCACGGGTACGAACAACGCGGCGAGGACGACGCAGGCGGTTGGGATCGTGAATGCGAGCCAGTAGCGGTTCTTCTTGTTCATGCAGCGGCGTTCCAGTTGGGATGTGATCGCTTTCCTACTTCTTAATCTACCGCAGATGCTTCCCGGATGTTTGCCAACTTAAGGGACGATGTTGCGAACGTGAAGAGAGGGTGAATCGGGAGGCGTAGAATTGAGGGTTGTACGAGAGGAGTCGGCCATGCGTTCCGGCATTATTTCTCTGCTGATTCTGGGGTTGATGGGGATTGGTTTGTCGGGGTGCGAGAGCGAAGGGGTTTATTCGGAAGCGGGGTACTACCGGCCTTATTACGACGAAGGACCGTATGGACCAGAGTGGGTCTATGGCGGATTTTTTGGCGAAGATTTTAATCATTTTCATCACCACCATCATGATGAGGAAGGCCACTTGGCCTGGAATGGGGAAGCGCATGATCATTGGCAACATGACGCGGTTGGGCATCACGATGTGGTCGGGCATGACGGAGGAGGACATGTTGCAGCATCGCCGCCGGCCGTGCATGCGTCGTCGCCGGTGAGCCATTCGGGGTCGATGGGTGGGCATGGCGGTCATCATTGATTTTCGCACGAAAAGCTCATGAATATCGGTCCAGCGTGGCGATGATGGAGGAGTGTAGCCAAGTTATCGGACGCTCTTTTGCTTCGCGGGAGTTATATGGGCTTCACTCAATGTGATGGTTGCCTATCGCTGGTTTCGACACGTCAGGCAACCTGCGCCTGTGGGTGCGCGATCGTGATTCAGGATCCCTCGGCCGGCCGACGCCGTCGGTGGTTTGGTGGGAGCGCGCTGGTGATGGTGCTAATGCTTGCTTCCACGCTGGCATGGATGACGTTAATGGACGGCGTGCATCGATAAATTGATGTTGGTGGCGGATTTGCGGGAGGCCATGCCACGGGGGGCATTTTCGGAAAAGGTTGCCCAGTCCCACCGTTTAGAGCGCCGGCGAGTGAAGTAGGGTGGAATAAGCGACTTCCCTCATGGATTTGTCATCGCCGCGGGCTTAATCTTGCTGGGTCGTTATCGGGCGTAACTGGTCCCAAGAACCAACAGTATTAAACCAAAGCAGGCCACTGCATCGTGAATTCCGCATCGATTAATCGCAGGAAACTTCTTCGAGCGGTCAAACGCGCCAAAAGCGGCCGGACGAGCAGGTGGGAATTTCTTGAAGGGCGGCTGCTATTCTCAGCTTATTACGTCAGCCCGAACGGGAGTGACGCCAACGATGGGCTCTCGGCCAACACGCCGTGGCAGAGCATTGCACAGGCGGACAATTTTACTTACGCGGCCGGTGACAGCATTCTTTTTCAGGGGGGAGCGACGTTTGCCGGGACGCTGTGGTTTGATCCGGGACAGCAATGGGCGGGGCAGTTGAACGGCACGATCAACATCGGGTCGTACGGGACTGGCCGGGCGACGATTGATGCGGGCGGTGGAACGGGCCTTTATGCGCACGACTATGGCGGCTTCAACATCTCCAATCTGAATTTCACCGGCTCGGGCGCTTCGACGAACGCGGGAAGCGGCATCAATTTTTACAACGATCTGAGCGGCAATACGAAGCGCAGCCATGTTTACATCGACAACGTCGATGTCGGCGGCTTTGGCGGGACCGGGATCATTCTCGGCGGCTACAACGGCGCGAGCGGCTACGACAACGTGCACATCACCAACTCGGCTAGCCACGACAACCAGGTGGCCGGGATCTCGACCTACGGGTACACGTTCAACGCCAGCACAAAAAACTACGCGATCACGCACATCTACCTGGGGCACGACACCGTCTACAACAACCTTGGCGATCCGAACGCCACGACCAACACGGGGAACGGGATCGTGCTGGGAAGCGTGGATGGAGCGACGGTTGAGCGATCGGTGGCGCACGACAATGGATTGCATAATCAGCCGGGCGAAGGGCCGGTGGGGATCTGGGCGTACGACGCGAACAATGTGACGCTTCAGTACAACGAGTCGTACCACAATCGCACGGCCGGCTCGGCCGACGGCGGCGGTTTTGATTTCGATCAGAACACCACCAACTCGTTGATGCAGTACAACTATTCGCACGACAACGACGGCGCCGGCTATATGATTTACGGCGGCAATGGCGGCACCGCTTCGCACAATACGATCCGCTACAACATCGGCGAAGATGATGGGCGAAAGAACAGTTACGATGGAATTCTGATCGGTGGGGCGGTGGCGAACACCGACGTTTACAACAACACGAGCTATATCTCGCCGGCCGCGAGCGGGACGCCATCGGCGCTGCAGATTAACGCCGGCCCGAGCACGCATGTGCGCAACAATATTCTCATCACCACCGGTGGGTTGGCGCTGGTGAATGCCGCTTCGGGGCTGTCGGATCTGATATTTCAGGGGAATGACTATTGGTCAAGCGGCAGCACATTCAGCGTCAACGCCAACGGCGGGAGCTACGGAAGCCTGAGCGCCTGGCGCACCGGGGCCGGCCAGGAAAAAATCGGCGGCGTAAACGTCGGGCTCAATGTCGCTCCGCAGCTTGCGAGCGCTGGCGGCGGCGGGACCATCGGCAATGCGGATCAGCTTGCAACACTGGCGGCGTATCAACTGTCCGCCCAGTCTCCGCTCGTAAACGCCGGGGTTTCCCTCGCACAGTTTGGACTCAACGCGGGCGCGCAGGACTTTTTCGGCAACACTCTTCCGCAAGGGTCGGCCTATGACATCGGCGCGAATGAAGTTGCGCAGACGGCGGATTCGACCGTGCCGACGGCAACGTATCTCGCGCCGGGCGCAGTTGCGTCAGGCGATACGACCGTCAACTTCACGGTGACGTATACCGACGATCAGGGAATTGACGCTTCGTCGATCGATTCCTCGGATGTGCTGGTGACCGGGCCGAACGGTTTTTTGCAGTACGCTGCGTTTGTCGGGTTTGGAGCGAACAGCACCGCGACTTCGAAGACGGTGACTTACCAGATCACAGCGCCGGGGGGTGGGTTTGATCCTTCGGAAAACGGCACGTACACGCTGACGATGCAGGCCGGGCAGGTGGTGGATACTTCGTCCAACGCCGTGGCGCAGGGACAGCTTGGGACGTTTGACGTGGGCCTGGCGCCGGTTGCGTCGACATCCGTTTCGGCGAGCGATGGGACGTATACCGACAAGGTCCGGGTGACATGGAACGGCGCCGCCGGCGCGAGCAGCTACGATGTGCTGCGAAGTACGACGAATGACGTGAATACTGCGACGTTCGTCACCAATACGGCGTTGACGACGATTGACGATGGGACAGCTGTCGCGGGCACGGGATATTTTTACTGGGTGAAGGCCAAGAACACGTTCGGGAACTCGACGAGCGTATCGGATGCGGGATCGCGGGCCGTCACAGCACCTACAGCGGCGAGCGGTGTCAGTGCGACGGATGGAACGTACACCGATCGGGTGCGCGTCACGTGGAGCGCGGCGCCCGGCGCGATCAGCTATGACCTTTACAGCAACACGGTCAACAATTCCGCAACGGCGGGGATTGTGGGCAGCACGACCGGGCTGACACTTGACGACACGGGCGCGACTGCGGGGACGACCTATTATTACTGGGTGCTGTCGCGAAACAGCACCGGACCGGGCGGGTTCAGCACTTCGGATGCGGGGTATCGCGCGGTTGCCACAGTTGCGCCCCCATCGGGCGTGAGCGCGAGCGATGGCGCGTATACGGATCATGTGCATGTGACCTGGAGCGCTTCGAGCGGCGCTGCCAGTTATGACGTGCTGCGCAGCGCAACCAACGATTCGAGCTTGGCGACGCTGCTGGGCAATTCTTCAACGACCGGCTACGACGATGCCACGGGGACCGCTGGCGTCACATATTACTATTGGGTGGAGTCGAGAAATTCGGCTGGTGCGAGTGTTGCCGGCGCTGGGGACACTGGATTCAAGGCAGTACCGCCACCGCCGCCCGTTTCGCCTCCACCTCCGGCATCTCCGCCGCCGCCCGTGACCAGCACTCCGTTCAAGGATGTTGCATTTGCGCTGCCGGTTCGGATTCAGGCCGAGGATTTTGATGCGGGCGGTGAGGGACTTGCATATCACGATACGGAGACGGCCAATCTTGGTGGGGCGACGTATCGGCCAGGGCTTGGCGTGGATATTGAAGCATCCGCCGATGCGGGCGGCGGCTATCAGCTTGGATATGTGAAGGCGGGCGAGTGGCTCGGCTATACGGTCAACACTGGAGCAGGGGGAGCGTTCAACTTCGACTTCCGCGTTGCATCGCCTGTGTTGGGTGGAAAGTTCCATCTCACGCTGGATGGTTCGCCGGTTACCAATACGTTGAACATGCCGAATACTGGCAGTTGGGCCACGTGGACGACGGTGACGACGTACGGTGTGAATCTGCCGGCCGGGACGCACATTGTTCGCGTAGTGATGGATACGAATGCTTCGAACGGATTTATCGGAAACTTCAACTGGTTTGAATTCCGCGCGGCGGCGGTGACGGCCCCCGGTGCGCCGAAGGGCGTGGCCGCGAGCGATGGGACTTTTACCGACAAGGTGCACGTGGGGTGGACAGCGGCTTCCGGGGCGACGAGCTATGACGTGTATCGCGCGACGACCAACAACTCTGCCAACGCCGGCTTGCTCGGGAACGTGGCGACCAATGCTTATGACGACACGACGGCCGTGGCGGGTACGACTTACTACTACTGGGTGAAGGCGAAGAACACCGGTGGGCCGAGCGGGTTCAGCGCTGCGGACTCAGGTGTTCGAGCGGTGGCGTTGGCCGCTCCATCAGCGCCGTCTGGCGTGAGCGCGACCGATGGAACTTACACCGATCGGGTGCGCGTAACATGGACGGTCTCGAGTGGGGCGACGAGCTATGATGTTTATCGTGGGACAACCAACGATTCTGCGGCCGGATCGATTCTTGGTACCACAACAGCAGTCAGTTACGACGACACGACCGCGACGGCGGGGACGACGTACTTCTATTGGGTGAAAGCGAAAACCGGCACGCTTTCGAGCGGGTTCAGCGCCGGCGATTCGGGCCTTCGTGCGGTCCCGGTCACGGTTCCGGCGGCACCCACAGGCGTTACTGCGAGTGACGGAACGTTTACGGATCATGTGCACGTCGCGTGGTCCGCTTCGAGCGGCGCGGCCAGCTATGACATCTATCGCAACACC
>JBBRHH010000211.1:0-9538 GCA_038222915.1 Tepidisphaerales bacterium | reverse complement strand
GACGGCGAACACGATTGGGTGGACAGTGCTGGAGTATCGCGGGGGTGATTTTCCGCTGTCGGCGGTGGGGCCGGTGCATGCGGATCAGCAGGTGGGGCCGATTCGGCTGGGGCGGAATATGGTGGGCGGGCAGATCAAGGTGGATGTGGAGATATTTGCGAATGGGATCGGGGCTTATGCGAACAGTCTTCTGGAGTATCCACTGAACAAGCAGTTCAAGCGGTTTTCGGCGAAGGCCGGGGTGGATGCGGCGACGGAGGGACGCGGGTCGGTGATCTTTGAAGTGTGGGCGGATGGGAGGAAGATCTGGGCTTCGGGAATCATGTCGGGGCTGGATCGGGCGAAGACGATTGATCTGGATGTGACTGGTGTGAACCGGTTGCGGCTGATTTTGAACGATGCCGGCGACGGCAATAAGTTTGATGCGGGCGACTGGTGCGAACCCATTCTGAAACGGTAAGTCATGATGAACCAACCCCTCCGTCTTGTTCTTGTTCCATTGCTCTTTGCTGTGGGCGCTGCTGTGGCGGCCGACGCGCCGGCTACGCAGCCGGCGGCGATTACGGTTCACAAGGTCGAGCATGCACTGACGATCGATGGCGATCTTTCCAAGCCTGAGTGGAAGAAAGTCGAACCGCTGAAGGGTGACTATGTGAACAGCAAGTCGGGCGTGCTGAGTGATGTGCCGCGGATGACGGTGCGGTATCTGTGGGATGAGCACTATTTGTACATTGGGTATGAGTTCTTTTCGAAGAATCTGAAGGCGCAGGGGAGTGGGGTGAAGGAAGGGCCGGCGGGGAACCAGCGCGAGGGGCTGGAGATTTATCTTTCGAACAAGAAACTGGATGTGGCGGAGTTTTTTATCTCGTTTGGCGATCCGCACTTTTTCTGGGAGATCCATCACAACGAGCTGAATCAGTTTAATGATGTGTGGTGCACGGTGCCCGATCCATCTTGGCGGCTGGCGCGTCAGGCGAGTGTTCCTTATGGGATCATTTTTGGACACCGGGACATCATTGAGGATGAGGGACAGTACACGCTGGCGACTGCGGTGAAGCTGTTGCCCAAGGCGGATGGGAAGCCTTCGACGGTGAACGATCCATCGGATGTGGATACCGGATACAGCGCTGAGATCCGGCTGCCCTGGTATGGAATTGGTGCTGCACAGGCGCGACAGACTACGCTCAAGATTCCGGCGGAGAAGAAGGGGGACAAGGAGACGTCGGCCCCCGGGCCGTGGAAGATGAGCGGCGAGCGGCTCAATATCCTTGCCGTGTATCAAGATGATGACCTCCCCGATCGTTACCACCATTCATCGCCGACCAAGCCGGCCGGCGGGTGGTTTCATCATAGCTTTGCTTCGTGGCAGATTTTTCAGCTTGTTGACTAGGCTCTGTCTGACGTATCCCACGGGCCATACTCGCGTCTTTCAACCGTGTGCTGCGTTGCTCCTCCTCGCCATATTTTCTTACCAATATGACTCGTCGTCACGCCTTGCCCACGGTCGAAATCCACTTCGTCTGGCCGCGCAGCGATCCGCCAGACAGAGCCTAGCGCCGGCCGCCGTGGGAATGACTTCCACCGCCGCCGAAGCGGCCTAGCGATCCGAGATAACCAACGCCGCCGCCGATGTGGATGCCGCTGCTGAAGCCGCCCCGGAAACCGTCGTGGCCTCGGAAGCCGTCGTAGCGGTGGCCGAAACTGGAGTAGCCGAAGCTGAGGGAGAGGCCGCTGTAGGGGTAATAGCCATAGCCGTAGCTCGGGTAGGAGTAGTAGGCCGGGCCGTAGACGTAGTTGTGATAGTAGTACGGTGTAGAGTAGGTGGCGTACGAGTAAGAGGGGTAGTAGTCAGTGGTGTCGTACGGATCGGTGTAGACGTAACGTTGCGTGTAGGCCTGGGGTCTTGGATAGGTTGCTTCGGCGACTTCAACAGTGCGGGCAGGGACGGTGGCTTGGGCCGTGGCGGTGTAGGTGTCGCGCGGTTGCCAGCGGACTCCGCCTCCTCCGAGGGCTGAGACGAGCTGGCCTGAAAGGCCGTCTTCAATTTTGAAGAGGTCACCTACGGGGCCGGTGCCTTTGAGGGATTCGATGGATTTCCCGGTGGCGACTTCGACGACCTGGCCGGTGACGCGGATGTTTTTGTCGACGACCTGGTATGCGCCGAAGACGACTGTGGATGCGCCGGCGTCGCGGCCGGCCTTTATGGCGGCGTCGACATCGGCGGCGGAAGTTGCTGTTGCGGGGGCGAGGACTTTGACGCCGCCGTCACGGGTGAGATCGACGACGAGGGACTGCTGGATGCCGCGGCCGGCCCAGGCGTAGTCGCCCGCGTTTTCAGGGGAAGTGAAGGGGAGGATGAGGACGCTTTGGGGCGCGGGGGCTTCGGCGGCCTTGGCGATGTTCGATGTAAGGATTATTCCAACGAGTAGCAGTGTGGCGAAAAAGGCTTTCATGGCGGACCTCCGTATTCAGGGAATTATACGTCTGCCGGATGCTATTTCTCCATATTAATGCAGCACGGTGAACGTTCCGTCGGCTTTGACGAAAGCGGCGGGGACGCTCCATGCTGGGATGCCGTCGGGCAGGCGGCCGGCTGCGCCTTCGATGGGTTTTCCTGTGGCGTCGAATTCTTGCCAGGCGAGTGCGCCGTCGCGATTCCAGCCAGTTCCTTCGGTCCAGGCGATGAGGATCTTGCCGTCGGGGCTGATGGCGACGGCCGGGTGCTTGCGGGTTTTGGAGGGGCCGGGCATGGCGACGGGTTCGGAAATGGCGTGGGTTTTGGTGTCGACGCGGGAGAAGTATATCTGGCCGTCGGTTTCCCAGGCGATGATGTCGCGGGATGCGCCGGTGGTGATCGCCTCGGTGCTCATCATGCACATGTTGCTGCGCATGGGGGCGATGCGGGTGGCTTTGAATGTTTCGCCGTGGTTGTCGGAGCGGAGGAGGTACATGTCGCGATTGATTTTTTCGCCGGCGGCGCGGTAGAGGGCGAGGATGGCGCCGCTTGGCTCGGCGAACATCTGCATGCCACAGCAGCCGCATGCTCCGGTGGCGTCGGCGGAGGCGGGGGCTTCGGGGGCGAAGGATTTGCCTTCGTCCTTGGAGCGGGCGATGAAGACGCGGCGGGTGGTTTCGTCGCCGCCGGGGGCTAATGGGGCGTGCCATGCGACGAAGACGTTGCCGGCATCGTCGGCCGCGACCGCCCCACCACCGTCGAGGCCGGGCTTTGAGGTGATGAGGTTGCGCTGGGGCTCGAAGGCGTCGGCGGCGTCGTTCAGGCGGGCGTAGAGCATGGGGGTTGTTGCGCCGGGGGCTTTGGGGGCGGCGTCTTTGGATCCCATCCAGGCGACGTGGACACGGCCGGCTTTTCCGACGGCGAGACGCGGGCCGCGCACGGTGCCGATGGCGATGACGCTGGCGGCCTGGCTGTTGACGCGGAGGGGCTTGGACCAGGTGACGCCTTCATCGGTGGAGTGGGTGTAGAAGATGTCGCCGGCGTTCACGTCGCCTTTGAAGTAGATGAGGTGGAGATTCTGGCCCTGGATGGCGAGTTGGGGCTGGATGCCCCCTTCGGGGACGCGGGCATCGGTGACCGGGGCAGCGGCGAGTGGGAGGGTCGAAAACAGTAGCAGTGCGCCGCAGAACAGGGTGCGCAACGTTGGAAATGCGCGGGCTTTTTTCTGTTTGAGAACGGGGACTGAGGATTGACAAGGGGTTAGGCCAAAAACGCCCGAAAAAATCGCCCCCAAACCGACCCTGAAATGACCCTGAACCGACATAAAACCGACCGGTTTTGACCCCTTTTCGACCCTCAAATCGCCCTCAAACGACACTAAACCGACGGAGCATTTGAGGTCGGAAAAACGAGTTGACGGGGTGGCTTCTGATTCATTTGCGCGGCTGTTCATGGGGTGGGTACTCCTTGGAGTAAAATCCGCTGCCGGAGGATTTGCGTACGACTTATACATACCAAACACTACCCTATCACGCCAAAGACGGCCTGTCCATACAAAATTTACAAAATATCTTTCCGGGGCCGGCTGCGTTGCGTGGCTGCGGATTTCGATGCCCTCGCAGTTTAGATCATCGGCGGTGGCGGTGGATGCGACTGTTTGCTTTGGGGTGATCATACCAGCCGGTGTCGTCGCAAGTCGCGGGGTCTTTATGGATTTTTACGATGGCGGGCATGCCGCCGAGGGAACTATCAAAGGCGATAATGGATGATGGATTTTCAAAATACTAGGTGCGTCCCCTTTTTACTTCCCTAGGTGCGTCCCCTTTTAACCCCTCCGGAAAGCTCCACGCGGAACTAATTGGGACGCACCTAGTACTCGAACATTTGACTGGCTTATGATACGCTTCCTGCATGCCAAGAGGTCCACGTATTGCTCCCGGCGGCTTGATCTACCATGTCTTCAACCGTTCGGCGGGGAAGATGCATATGTTCCGCAAGGACGCCGACTACGTCGCGTTTGAGCGGGTCATGCTGGAGGCCCATGAGCGTCATCCCATTCGCATCCTCTCCTACTGCATTCTCTCCAACCATTGGCATTTTGTGGTTTGGCCGCGGGAAGACGGAGAGTTGAGCGCGTTTTTCCGCTGGCTGGCTAATACGCATGCGATGCGCTGGCGGGTTGCGCACCGCACGGTTGGCTATGGTCATCTTTATCAGGGCCGGTTCAAGAGTTTCCCCGTGCAGCGCGATGAACACCTTTTGACTGTGCTTCGTTACGTGGAGCGGAATCCGTTGTCGGCCGGGCTGGTGCGGCGGGCCGAGGCGTGGCGATGGGGCAGTTTGCGGGCGCGGCGCGATGGGCGGCCGGAACTTCGGGAGATGCTTTCGCCGTGGCCGGTGGACGGGCCGGCTGACTGGGAGTCGCATGTGAGCGCGGCGCTGACGGCCAAGGAGGTGGAGAGGATGGAGGTGAGCATGCGAAGGAGCCGGCCATTCGGGCGCGATCGGTGGGTGAAACAGACGGTGCAGCGGCTTGGGATGGAGTATACGGTGCGGGGGGAGGGACGGCCGCGAAAAAACGTGGAATGAGGGGAGTGTCGGGCTTGGGGCTTGGGGCTGATGTTGGAATACTAGGTGCGTCCCCTTTAATTTCCGGATTTGGGGATTTCGATGTTGTCGCGGTTTAGATCGTTGGTGGTGGCGGTGGATGCTACTGTTCCCTTTGGGTGGTCGTACCAGCCTGGGTCTTCGTAGGTTGGGAGGTCTTTGCGGATTTTTACTATTGTGAACATGCCGCCCATGTCTATTACGCCGAAGGGGCCTTTGCCGCCTGACATGGGGATGCTGTTTTCGGGCATGGGCATGGCCATGTCGGACATGCCGCCCATGCCGGTGTCGCCCATGGTCATGTAGGCGGGCAGGAGGCTCTCCATTTTTTTATCGAGCTTGGCGGATTTGACGCCGACCATGTTCTGGGAGTTGTGACCCATCTGGTTCATGACGTGGTGGGTCATGTGGCAGTGCATGGCCCAGTCGCCGGGGGCGTCGGCGATGAACTCGAAGGCGCGGGTTTCGCCTACGGCAACGAGGATGGTGTTGCCGAGGGATTGGCCGGCTTCGGGGACGTCGCCGCCGTTGATTTCTGTTACCTTAAAGTTCATGCCGTGGAGGTGGATCGGGTGATGATCCATTGCGCCCAGATTCATGAAGCGGACTTTGACGCGGTCGCCCAACTTGACCACGAGGGGGGCGGTGGCGGGGAAGGCTTTGGAGTTCATGGTGAGGACGTTGAACTCGATCATTTCGAGCGGGTTGGGGCGGCTGGTGCCGGGGTCGATGCGCCACTCGCTGAGCATGATGGCGAAGTCGCGGTCGGGGCGGGTTTTTGGATTGCGCGGATGGATGATGAATGCGCCCATCATGCCCAGGCCCATCTGGGTCATCTCGTCGAAATGGGGGTGATACATATGGGTGCCGTGCTGGCGGAGGGTGAATTCGTATTTGAACGTTTCGCCGGGCGGGATCGCTTTCTGGGTGAGGCCGGTGAGGCCGTCCATGCCGTTGGGGAGGAGAATGCCGTGCCAGTGGACGCTGGTGGGTTCGGGGAGGCGATTGGTGACGTAGATGCGGACGTGATCGCCTTCAACGGCCTCGATGGTTGGGCCGGAGGTGCGGCCGTTGTAGCCCCAGCACTTGGCGCGGAGGCCGGGCGCGAATTCGTGGTCGACCTCTTCGGCGATGAGGTGAAAGACTTTTACGCCGTCGACAATTTTGAATGGGAGGGAGACGCCGTTGGGGGTGACGACAGGGGTGTAGTCTTTGCCGGGCTGGGCGGGCGGCATGGGCTGCTGATCGGTGATGGATTGCGCGGGCGTTGCCGTGGCGGGTTGCGCGGCTTGGGCTTGTTGGATGCCGCTGAGGAGGAAACTGCCGGCCGTGATCGCGGCTGCGCCGTCGGTGAGTGCTTGTCTTCGGGAAATCATTTTATTCTCCGTGGTGGTGATGATGGTGTTCTTCGGACGCCGGCTGAGTTGCGGGGATTGTTGCTGGTTCGGACGGTTGTGTTGAGGCTGCGCCGGGAAGGCGGCCGCCGGTGGCGCGTTCGAGATCGACGCGGGCGATCCAGTAGTCCTGGAGGGCCTGGACGTAGTCGCGGCCGGCGTCGATTTCGTTTTGCTTGGCCTGGAGGAGCTCGAAGACGCCGACCTGCATGGCGTTGAACTGAAGCTGTTCCTGCTGAACGATCTGGTGGCGGAGGGGGACGATGACGCGGCTCAGATATTCGGCGCGATCACGGGCGGCGATCATCGCGTTGCGGGCGCGGCGGATCTGGGAACGGATGTCGATGGCAAGGGCATACAATTTATACCGGCTTTGGCGGAAGCGAGCCTGTGCGGCGGCGATGGCGGGCTGGCCCTGGTTGAAGATCGGGATGGGGACGGTGAGGTTTGGGCCGACGGTGGTGGTGCCGTCGGAGTCGCGTTCGTAGTGGCCGCCGAGGGTGATGTCGCCCCAGGCGTTGAAGTTGCTGAGGCCTGCCGATTGGGCGGCGGATTCGATGTCTTGCCTGGCGGCGGCGAGATCGGCGCGGCGCGAGATGCCGAGGGATTCGAGGCCGAGGGGAGAGACTTCGGCGGCGGAGATGGCGGGAAGGCGCGGGCCGATTTTCCAGTTGATGTCAGCGCCCCAGAGGCCCATTTGCGCGGTGAGAGACTCGCGTGCGTCGAGGGCGTCGGCTTCGGCTTTTGCCAGCTCGATCTTCGACTGCTCGTAGAGCGCTTGCTGGCTGGCGAGGGCGAGAGCGGTGATGTTGCCAGCTTCGCGCAGAGCTTTGGCGGCTTCATAGGACGCGCCGGCGGCGCTGACGATGGTGCGGCGCATTTCCGCGAGTTGGGCCGCGCCCTGGGCGCGATAGAACGCCTGAGCGGTCATGGAGGAGATCTCCATGACTTCGGCGACGGTGCGCTGCTGGGCGGCTTCGAAGGTGGCGCTGGCGGCGTGAGATCGGATGGGCCAGAGGATGAGGTCGAGTAGGCTCTGGGTGATGTCGAACTCGAGCGGGAGGGCCTGGTGTTTGGGGAAACGCACTTCGGCGGTGAGGGTGGGATTTGAGGGGAGGGCGGCGGCGGCGAATTGGGCCTGGGCGATGCCGAGTTCTTCGAAGGCGGACTGGATTTTCTGGTTGTTGAGGAGAGCGATCTGGGTTGCGGAGGTGGCGGTTAAGTCTGTGCGGAGGAGTTCGCGGATGGATTCGGCGGTTTGTTGGCGGGATGATGGGGATTGGTCCCATTGGACGCGGAGGCCGGTCTGGTTTTGGATGTCGGATTGGACGTTGGCCAGGCCGGGGTTGGATTGGGCGGAGGTGCAGCCGATGAGGGCGGAGAGGGTGGCGAGGAGGAGGTGCTGGAAGATTTTGGGGATCATGGGTGGCCGCCTTCTGTGTGTTGCGCGGGGTGGGTGGTTGGGAGGTCGAGGACTGTGGAATGCGCGGGGAGTGGCGCTTCGGCGGCATGTGGGTTGGCGGGGTGGTCGGGCGGCAATGGGGGTTGCGGCGCGACCGGCGCGCAGCCAGCTATGAGTGCGGCTAGCGCGATCGCTGAGGTGATACATCTCATCGGAGATTCCTTGGTTTTTACGATGGACTGAAGACGTTGGCGCGCAACGCAGAATGCGCGGTTGGACTCAATCGAAAATGCGTTGGGATCAAACGATTAACGCGCAGTGCAGGCGCAATAGGGTGGGATGATCCGTCGGAGGTGATGCTTCATCGAGATGAAGCGACGACGAATGATTGATGTAGAGAAGGGTCGTGTTGGTTGGGATTGTTACGAAGGCGTCGATCGGTTGCGGGGAGGAATAGGGGGAGAAGGATTTGGCGGCGGTGGATTCGCTGTTTATGGATTGGTGGCAGTGGCCGCATTTGGAATCGCAAGGAGCGGGGGGATGTTGCTGATTGTTTTTGGGTGCGCTGTCGTCGCAACAGGACATGTGCTGGTGACAGGCGGGTGCGGGTTTGGATACTGCAACGGCTGCTGCGCAGGAGCAGTCGACGTTCATGATGAGCATTGCCAGTGCGGTCAGACTCGCGAGGATTCTGCGGGGAGGGAGGCTCATCGGTGACCGATGCTACGAGTGGGGATGACGCGGCGTCAAGTGACGAACGGCAAAACGCGCTCCGCTGCGCAGGCTTCGCGTCGCGGCTAAACAGATGCAGAATATGCAGCATTGCAAAAACGGCCTGGCGATTTTGCCAGGCCGTTTATCCAGGGTGTGGGACTCACAGTTGCTGTATTTCTTCAGGCTACCTGTGCGAGGGGTTGCTCGGTGGTATCGACCAGGGTGGTTTGGCCTACAGTTTCTTCACTTTGGCGCTGGATCAGTTGATCGCAGAGCTGCTCGATGTAGCGGGTGGTCTGGTTGAAGGCGAAGTGCTGCTGGACGCGATCGCGCATCGACTTGCCCATTTTCTGGCGGTAGGCCGGTTCGCGGATGATCTTGCTGACGCGCTCGACGTAGGCGTTGGCGTCGCGGCCGGTGATGGTGCCTTCGGAGCCGACGAAGGTGGCGGCTTGCGAATGCTCGACGGCATCGCCCCACCGCATGGCGACGACGGGACGCTCGACGCTCATGGCCTGGAGGACGCCCTGCGCGCTGCCGGAGGGGAATTCGGCGAGGTAGAGATCGGCGATGCGGAGGAAGCCGGGGAGATCCTTGCGTTTACCCGCGTAGCCGACGCGCTTGCCCACGCCGGCCGATTCGAACTTGCGCTTCTGCCAGGAGAGCTCGCCTTCGCCGATCAGGAGGTAGACGGCGTGGGGATGGGCGCGGAGGATGTTGATGACCGAATCGACGAACTCTTCACTCATGCTGCGATCGAGGTCATTGCCGGCGGTTGCAAGGACGACGGACTGCTCGGGAATGCCGTACGACGAACGCTGGGGCATGGCGCCGAGCTCTTCCTCGACGTCGATGCCTTCGAGGATGAACTTGCTCTCGACGTCGCGGCGCTGCCAGAAGTCTTTGTCGGCCTCGTAGCGGACCTGGTCGAAGTACGTGACGCAGTTGATGCCGCCGGCGTAGAGG
>JBBRHH010000210.1:0-9554 GCA_038222915.1 Tepidisphaerales bacterium | reverse complement strand
TGTTCGATGACGGGGCTCATTTGATTCACATCGCCCCCGCTTCTCAAAAATCCTGCTCGCATCGTCCAGCAGCTTGCGCGCCCGGATCGAAGACAAATTCAAGTCTTAATCAGTTTGCGTGCTATCGCCGTTACGGTTCGGTACGCTTCCTTCACACCGCGCGGCTCAGCCAGGCCGTGTACCAACATGTTCCGAATCCCAAGAGCGCTCCTCAGCGAGTCCACTTCGGAGGCCATAGCCCTCCCGCTTTCTTTGATCGCTCTAAGTAGCGTCCCCGGCGAAGACATGGGTGCCTGTCCGGTTTCGCCCAGCAGCAGTTTCATGGCCGCTTCCGTCGCGGACCAAGCCAATAGATATGCTGCGCGCTGGTGTCCTTGTTCAAACAGTTGATCCGCCTCGTCGAGATGCTTCAGGACTTTTGATTTCGACAATACTTCAGTTCGATTTTTATTCGATGCGGGAGGCGACTCGCAATATTCGATGTCAGGAACGTGTCTCTTCAAGAAATCACCGACCGTGGTTCTGTCGAAAGAAGCAGTCCGAACAGGTGTCGAAATGACATTTGCCCCTGCGTCACCGTTCGCCACAATGGCGATACCGATCAATCCAATACCGGGCTCGGCTAGCTTCGCCGCAAGAACGTCAACTAAATTGTTGTTGATCCCGCGCGTGGGAGCCGCGATCCACCGGTAGTGAGAAGGCATGCGAGACAATTGCCGAATGACCGGGGTCGTAACCTGGTCAAAACGCGACTTAATTTCAACAACATGCACATCCCCCGAACCTGCGCGGTCAATGGCCAGGATGTCGACGTGTCGTTTCGCGTCCGGCCACGCTGCTTCAAAGAATACCTGCGGTACAGTCAATGTTCGCGTGAACAAACGCGCAACCGCTGCACGGGCATCGAATCGAACTTCCACATTATACGTCGTCATCTTTTGCGATCTCCGGGAACGACCTGTATGCCCATACTAAGAACCTCTGAATTCTGGTCTGTGCTGTCTTCGCATCATCCAGTGAGACGCGCTTATCATCATACGCGAAGAAATCCTTGTTCTGCACGAGCCATTGGAAATGTTTGATGCCGTCTACAGGTCTTCGGCGCCGCCCGCACTCTTTCTGAAGTCTCGCGGCCGCCTCAAGATGATTTTGTGCTGTGCTGCGATTGCCCATCAGGAATACAAGGACGGCATCCGTCATGGCAATTCCGGCGTGGACATACAACAGACCTGCGGCATTCGGACAGAGACGGGCTGAGCGATCAAACGCTGAACTCTTACCAATCTGTTCAGCCCATTCCATGCACTCTGGGTCGATTCCAAAATCACCGAGTCGCATGAGCTCCTCTGCTCGGCGGCGATAATGGACAACCTTTTGCTTCCTCATGTGCGAATTATTTTGCCCACGCCGGCAAGGAACTCTTAGAGAGCTGACACACCCCGGACAATCGCCCCTTTGCTTGTATTGCAAATTGACACGGACGATGTGACTCCTGAGCATTTTATGCTTTTTGGTTATTGCTTCAACTCGTTCTTACTTCCCCCTCGCCCCGCGGTAGGCGGTACAAGGGCGTCTTCCACCTCCCTTCAAGCACCCACGCGCCACGCGCCATCCCGAACGGATATCGATCGTTTCGTCGTGGCAACAAGCCAAAGCGTTGCCCACCGCGACCCGATTCTCTACGCTTCCCCGGTGGACTCAACCACCGCCAACAAATCCCACCACACCCTCCTTTGGAACATCGCCGGTATGGCCATCACCGCCTTTGCGGCTATCAAGTCCCACTCCATCGCCCTCGCCGCGTTCGGACTCGATTCCCTCGTCGAAATCGGCGCATCCACCGTCGTCGTCTGGGAACTTAAAGGCACGAACCCCAACCGCCAAAAGCGGGCACTCCGCCTCATCGGCGCGGCCTTCCTCGCCCTCGCGACCTACATCCTCCTCCAATCCACCGCATCCCTCTGCCTCCACGCCCAGCCCGCCGTCTCCGATCTCGGCATTATCTGGCTGGCCCTCACCCTCATCGCCATGCTGGCCCTCGCATCCGGCAAAAACCAAATAGGCAAAAAACTAAGCAACCGAGTGCTGCTGACCGAAGCCCGCGTCACACTCATCGACGCCTGTCTCGCCGCCGCCGTCCTCACCGGCCTACTCGTCAACTCCACCTTCCACTGGTGGTGGGCCGACCCCGCCGCAGGCCTGATGATCGTCGCTTACGCCCACAAAGAAGGTCGCCACGCCTGGCAACAGGGCGCGTGGCAGAACCCCGCGCCAAACCGACATGGGGTTCCAGAAACTCACAACGCGCCAACCGTGGCTTGCCCTTCGCGGAAGAAATAAACCAACCTCATTCAATCGATCCAAAAAAAAACCAAAAAACGGCATTGACAAATACCTAACAAGCGTCGTATAATCCCACCAGCGGAAATGACCGGTAACAGGGTCATCTGCCGCCGGCAAAAGAGTCGCCGGCAAAACCTCAGAACAGGGGTCCCGCATGCCGAGGGAAAATCCAGCCAAAGCTTTCAAAAACCCACTACTCACCAGTGGAAAACCTTCCCATCCTCTCTCGCCCTCCGCCAGCCCGGAGACGGTCGAACCAATCGCCCACGTCTCATTGTCTGCCGTTTCCCCCCACGTCGGTTGGTGGTCGGTTAGTGGTCGTTTGATAGTCGGTTACAGGTCGGTTAGTGGTCGATTGGTGGTCGGTTACAGGTCGATTGGTGGTCGGTTAGTGGTCGCTTTGCACGCCAAAGCGACACGCTCCAGAAAAACACAACCAATTATTTTAAAAACACTTACGAAAAGTAGAGCCGCCCAAACCGACCGCGCAACCCAATTGCGCAAATGTTCACGCACCAAAAACGACCGGGCGCTCCAGCTCCGACCTGAGCGGCCGTGGGATTCGGAATGCGGAGCATCACTCAAGAAAACAGGGCACAAACCCAAAAATCGCCTCCACCCTTTGGACCCCGGCTCTTGGGACTTTGTTGGCGATTGGGCCTTGGTCATTCCCGCCAGGCCTACCGCCTACCCACCCCGAAACAATCCGACAAACCAAGAGTACCTAACCACGGAGACCCACCCATGAAAAACCAAGTCGCACTCATCGCCCTCGCCGCCTCCCTCCTCCTCGCCCCGCGCCAAACCAACGCCGGCGACAACTGGCCCTGTTTCCGCGGCCCCACCGGCCTAAGCTACTCCGACGAAAAAAATCTCCCCCTCACCTGGGACGCCAAGGAAAACAAAAACATCCTCTGGAAATCCCCCCTCAAAGGCCAGGGCCACGCCAGCCCCATCGTCTGGGGCGACAAGGTCATCGTCTGCACTGCCTACTGGGAACCCAAGGCCGCCCGCGAGCACATCATTCCCGAGCAGCACGTCCTCTGCTACGCCGTCGCCGACGGCAAGCTCCTCTGGGACACCCTCGTCCCGCCCGGCCCCTGGACACGTAACGACTTCCGCAGCGGCCCGGGCGGCGGTTATGCCGCCTGCACGCCCACCACCGACGGCAAACTCATCTATTGCGTCTTCGCCTCCTCCGTCATCGCTGCGATCGACTTCGAAGGCAAAATTTCCTGGCGCAAAGACATCGTCCCCTTTACCTTCGACGTCACCATCGGCAGCAGTCCGCTCCTCTACAAAGACACCGTCCTCATGCTCTGCGCCATGACCAAAAAGACCGACTCCTGCGTCATCGCCTACGACAAATCCAACGGCGACATCAAGTGGCAGCAAAAACTCCCCGACATCACCTTCGGCCACGGCTCGCCCACCCTCATCGACGTCAAAGGCACCCCCCAACTCCTCGTCATGGGCGGCGGCCTCGGCGTCGCCGACAAAGCCATGCAAAGCCTCGACCCCAACGACGGCCATCCCCTCTGGACCTGCAAAGGCAACACCGAATCTTCCTCCCCGGCCTACGCCGCCGGGCTCCTGTACTTCGACAGCGGCCGTGGTGGGCCCGGCACCGCCGTCGATCCCGCCGGCGTCGGCGACATCTCCAAAACCAATATCAAGTGGACCATCCCCAACATCGCCGGCGGCATCGCCTCCCCCATCATCGTCGACAAATACCTCTACAAACTCCACGAGCCCGGCGTCCTCAAATGCTTTGACATCGAAACCGGCAAACAAGTCTATTCCCAGCGCCTCGAAGGCCTCACCACCACCTGGGCCAGCCCCATCGCCGACGCCCAAGGCCGCATTTACTGCGCCAGCTCCGGCAAAAGTTACGTTATCCAGAGCGGCCCGGAGTTCAAAGTGCTAGCCACCAACGACCTGGCCGACCCCAGCCACCCCTCACCCGCCATGGCGCAGGGCAAGATCTTCTTCGTAGGTCAGATCAGCATCTTCTGTGTCGGAACCAAATAGTCTCGAAGAGAGGTCAGAAATCCATATTGCGAGGACTTGCGCACCTGCGTTGCGGATTGCGACGTCGGTATTATGTGGTAAAGTGTCCTAAGCACATCTTAGGCTCCTGGGCCTCGCAAATTATGGCTGCACATGATCAAAACAATCATTGTCGTTGGTGGCGGTAGCGCAGGTTTCCTAGCCGCCATCACCCTGAAAACTTGGTTCCCGCAGTTAAAAATTCAGGTGATCCGCTCGAAAGAGATCGGCATCATCGGCGTCGGCGAAGGATGCACACCGACTCTCGTCGATCACCTGCATGGCACCCTGAGCATCGACCCCGGCGAGTTCTACCGCGCCGTGGACCCGATCTGGAAGCTGGGCATCAAGTTCCATTGGGGAAAGCGGCCACAATTCAACTACACATTCGCATTTCCCTTCGATTTCAAGGTGGATGGCCTGCCCAAGGCCATCGGGTATTACTGCGAGGATGACTTCTCCGACGACTGTCAGAACTCAGCACTCATGTCGCGCGATCGCGCTTTTGTCCGCGACACAAGGGGCGACCCGGTAATTGGCAAGAATATTGCGTATCACCTGGAGAACGAGAAGTTTGTCCGTTTTCTCGAAACGCACGCCACCCGCGTCGATGTCGACATCATCGACGATACGATCAAGGCCGTAGAACAGGGCGAAGTGGGTGTCGCCTCATTGAAGTTGCGCTCCGGCCAGAGCATCGCCGCCGATTTGTTTGTCGACGCGAGTGGATTCAATTCGTTGCTGCTTGGCAAGACGCTCCAGGAGCCCTTCATCAGTTTCAATTCAAGCCTGTTTTGTGATCGCGCCGTGGTCGGCGGATGGGATTCCAACGATGGGCCCATACAACCATACACCGTTGCGGAAACCATGAACAGCGGCTGGTGTTGGCGGATCGATCACGAGCATCGAATCAATCGTGGATATGTTTATTCCTCCGCATTCATCAGCGACGAAGAGGCCGAAGCCGAATTCCGCAAACAAAACCCGCTCATCACGCAGACACGCGTTGTCCGGTTTCAGACCGGCCGCTATGTCAACTCATGGGTGAAGAACGTTGTCGCGATTGGCAACGCACAGGGTTTTGTCGAACCACTCGAAGCAACATCGCTTTCGGTCATCTGCCATCAGGCCCGAGGCCTGATATTGTCGCTCACGGACTGTGATTTCCAGCCGCAGCAGATGACCAGAACCGCTTTCAATAACCGAGCGGCGAGCCTATGGGATTCGATCCGGCAGTTTCTGGCAATTCACTATCGTTTCAACGAACGTGTAGACACCCCGTTCTGGCGGGAATGCCGCGAAAAGACCGAACTGGGCGATGCGGATTCAATTGTCGAGTACTACCGCGAAAACGGTCCATCGACGATGCCCAAGGAGTCACTGTGCGACTCATTTGATCCATTCGCGCTGGACGGATACATGATTCTGTTGCAAGGGCAGCGCGTTCCATACCGGCGCACGCACACCCCGACACCCGCGGAACTGACATCGTGGGAAGGCCACCGGCGTCAGGTGGCTGGCCGCGCGGCGAATGGCGTGACGGTGCGCGAAGCGCTCGATCGGGTGCGCTCTCCGGACTGGAAGTGGCGGCCCGGCTTTTATGGGGGAGGCCGCGCATGATAAAGAATATCCTGGTAGTGGGCGGCGGTAGCGCCGGTTTTCTGGCCGCGATCAGCCTCAAGGTCAAGATACCCCAACTCAATGTGCGGGTGATCCGTTCTAAAGAAATAGGCATCATCGGCGTTGGAGAAGGAACAACGCCGCTGCTCTCTGATCACATACATGGCACACTTGGCATCGATCCAGCCGAGTTTCACCGTGAGGTTCAACCGATCTGGAAGCTTGGAATCAAGTTTATCTGGGGCAGCAGGCCGTACTTCAACTACACCTTCGCGGCCCACTTCGATTTCAGGTTCGTCAATCTTCCAAAATCGGTCGGCTACTATTGCGACGAAGATTTTACCGACGATTGCCTCAACTCCGCGCTCATGTCGAGAGATCGCGCCTTCATGCGCAACGCCAACGGCGATCCCGCGATTGGTCGCGACGTCGCTTACCATCTCGAAAACGACAAATTCGTAACTTACCTCGAAACATACGCCAACCGCGTCGGGATTGAGATCATCGATGACACCATCGTTGCGGTTGAGCAGGACCAGGCGGGTATCTCATCATTGAAGCTGCGCTCCGGCCCGCCCTGCACTGCCGACCTGTACGTCGATGCCAGCGGTTTCGCATCCATTCTTCTGGGCAAGGCACTGCAGGAGCCATTCATCAGCTTCGAGTCGAGCCTGTTTTGTGATCGCGCCGTCGTCGGCGGGTGGAATCGCAAAGACGAAGTAATTCAGCCGTATACGATTGCGGAAACGATGAACAGCGGATGGTGCTGGCGCATCGATCATGAAAATCGCATCAACCGGGGCTATGTCTATTCCTCTGCCTTCATCAGCGACGACGAGGCCGAACGTGAATTTCGCCAACAGAATCCGCAAGTGGGACCAACCCGCATCGTCAAATTTCGAACGGGCCGACACCAAAATGCCTGGGTGAAAAATGTGGTGGCAGTCGGCAACGCCGACGGTTTTGTCGAACCGCTGGAAGCAACATCGCTGGCAGTCATCTGCCATGAAGCACATGGACTGGTGGAATGCCTCACCGAATGTGACTTGCAACCCCAAAGCATGACCAAAACAATTTACAACCGGCGAGCGGCAAGCGCTTGGGATGCAATCCGCGGCTTCCTCGCCGTTCATTATCGTTTCAACGACCGGTTGGATACTCCCTTCTGGCGGGAGTGTCGCGAAAAAACCGATCTGGTTCAGGCCGCCGAAATCGTCGAATACTACCGCGAAAACGGCCCCTCAACGAAGCACAGTACGTTCTTCGGGGATGGGAAGGATCCGTTTGCCCTCGACGGCTACATGGTAATGCTCCAGGGGCAACGCGTGCCCTATCGCAGGACTCACACGCCGGCGACCGAGGAATTGTCGTTCTGGCAGCATCACCGTCGGGAAATGTGCAAACGCTCGACAAATGCGTTAACCGCGCGTGAAGCGCTCGATCGCATCCGTTCACCGCAGTGGAAATGGCAGCCCAATTTCTACGTGGGTCGAGCCATCCGATAAGCGCTATTTGTCTTCCCCTGACGGTTTGTGGATCTCAACCAGCAATACTCCGCCAGCCCGTAAATCGCACTGAAGCCGCAAAGGCGTGCCCTCCTTGTGTGGCAGCTCTACGCGTTCTAGATCGCGCTTCTCATCGAGGAGATGGGCTTCCACATGCGACAGACCAGCCCAGGGAAGATGGTCCACCACCAGATTTAACTGTCCGTTCTTGCCCCGATAATTGCTAACCAAAATCTGTACCCCTGTTCTATCGGCGTTCATTCCGGCAATTCGCGCAAAGGTTCCGGCCTCGTCTCCGGAAGCCAATACGCGCTCCGGCGTCTCCAAGATCTTCGCAAAAGCCTTCATCCCAAAATAACTTTTCTTCGGCGTCCCATGCCGGCTAAACAATCCAAACGGATTGGTATCCCCGCAATAGTAGTTGGCCACATCCACCGGGCTGTCCTGCAGATCGATCAACACGGTCGTCAAAAACGCCGCCCCCCGCGCACTTCCCATTTCCTCAAACCACTTCTCCCGCGCCGCCCCCTGTCCCGCCGGCATGATCGCGCTCCAGTCGTTCCCCGGCAGATAGTTCCACTCGTTCAAATGAATCTCGGTTTTCTTAAACCCCTCCGCATCCAGCCACGCCCGAATCCCCTTCGCCTTGATCGCGTAGACATGCGGATCGTCGCTGTATGTGTGCCACGAAAAGAAATCGAGCGGAGCAGACTGCGCCTTGCAGTGCGCCAGAAAATCCTTGAGAAATTCCGTCGGCTTCCACTGCCCATCGACAACCTCCCCAATCGCGCCCACGGCCGGCCCGCCCACCATCAACTCCGGAAACTGCTCCTTGATCCCCTTCGATGCAGTCGAATAGAGCCGGTAATAATCCTCATCCGTCCCCGTCCACATCGCCGGCCGATTCTCCGGCTCATTCCATATTTCCCAGTAGCGAATCTTCCGGTGCGTCCCGTTCGCCCATCCCTCATTCACATGCCGGATAATCCCCAGACAACCGGCCGTCCACTTCTCATAGTCCGCCGGCGGCGCAACCCGATACTTCCGCTTCGAATGCTCAATGCTTTCCCCCAGCCGATAGACAATCACCGCCCCCGTATCCGCCACCGATTTCAAATAATCATCCGTCTTCAAAAACTGATAGCTCTCCGGCAAAGCCGGGTCGGCCTTCAAAGACGGAAACACCGCGTGCACATCCACGATACTCGGATCAGGCCATTCGCAATCGTGCAGCCGCGTAAACGGACTCGCCAGCTCGCGCCAATACGCCGAACGATCCACAATCTCCCCATAATTAAGCGGCCCCCCATTCACCCCATGCAACGGCCGAATCTTTCCTGCCGGCTTGTCACAGGAAACCCGTATTTCAACCGGCTCGGCCGCCAGCGAGGCGATCTGCCCCTCCAGCAAAATCAGTCCCCACAAAACGATACAAACAGCGCGGTTCATGCAGGATTCTCCACATCACTATTCACAGGCAGCCGAACGGATGGCCTTGATCAACAGCATACACAAACGCTGGATAGTTTGATTCCACGTTCCTAAGTTTGAAGGAGAGCGATAGCCTTCATGCAGCCAAGGCACTGAAAACGATCATGAGCAACTACCCGCCCGAATATCCGCCATGTTCGCCACCCCGTCCCCTCCGGTTTCCACCGTTTCTCCTCCTCGTCATCGGCGGCCTTCTCGGATATTTCATCTTTCATTACAGCTCCGAACATTCAGCGAGGCCCAACGTCGATCCGCGCCCGGTCCTGGCCCGCGGCGACCTCTCCACCCAGGAAAAAAGCACCATCGACATCTACCGCACCGGCAGTCCCTCAGTCGTCGCCATCCTTCGTATTCACGCGCCAAAGTCTGCCCTGAAACCCATCGCCATCGGCACAAGCAATGACCTCCAAGTCGGCCAGAGCAGTTTCGCAATCGGCGACCCGTTCGGCCCCGACCAGACCCTCACCACCGGCGTCCTCTCGGCCCTGGGCAGAATGCTCAAGAGCGTCGCCGGAACCCCCATCGACAACATGATCCAGACCGACG
>JBBRHH010000209.1:0-9559 GCA_038222915.1 Tepidisphaerales bacterium | reverse complement strand
GGACCCGTAAAGCGACAAGCCGCCGGCGGTTGTCTTGGTAAGTGTTGCGGAGCCGAGCGGTTGATCGCCGAGAGAAGCGATGACCACCGCGGACTCAACGACATAGGACGCGGCCGTGACCAAATCGCTTCCAGCGAGATTGGCCCCGCTCTTTAACGTCACATTTCCGAATTGATGGACGGCTCCGGAATAGAGACCCAGATTGCCCGCATCCATCAACAAGTCGCCGCCTCCGGTAAATAAGGCGCCGTTGACCAAGTTGAGCGTACCCCCCGAGATCGTCGTCCCGCCCGTGTGGGACAGGATTGTGCCGTTGACGGTCGTGTACCCGTTGGCAAGTTGATGAAACGTAGCATGCGCTCCGGCAGCGTCGCCAAAAGAATTCGATTGGAGGAAACCATATTGCGATTCGATGGAAGTCGCGGCGATCGCGGCGGCCCCGCGGATGGTTCCACTATTGATCAGGGATATGCTTCCGAACTGGTTGACAGTTGCAGTTGTTCCAAGATCCAGAAAACCGCCATCCACGGTCAGACTTCCCGCACCGACGAACGCGGCGTTGTTCTGCAGGCGCAGCATGCCCGCACCAGAAACCTGCGTCCCGCCCTGGTGCGACAGGATCGAACCATCGACAATCACCGTGTTGGTTCCCGTCTTTGAAAACGATCCTGTTCCGGCGATGTTTCCCGTGATTGTTCCAGCCTGAACTTCCAACGTGCTCGCCGTCGGAATCGTCAAGCCGTCAAGCGACGACGTATGTCCGGTGAGGACAACATCGCCAGCCGTCCAGATAAAATGTGAAGGGCTGCCGTTGAGATTCAGCCCATCCGCCTTCAGAGTGCCGCCGCTCAAATTCACGTTGCCGCTGACCCCAACCCCTTTCGGGCCGGCCGTCCCCAGCACGAGCCCGGCAACCGAAAGCGCTCCGTGCGAGACGTTGAGATCACCGCTCAATTGCAGCGATGCCGCATTGATCCCGATCGAGACATCGCCGTTGGACACGTTGATATTTTTCGCCTGCGCAATGCCGTCCACCGAAACCGAATAAGTGTTTGGCAGATTGAAGTTCGCATCATCCAGCGAGTTGGGAGGCAGCCCCTTCGACCAGTTCGATCCGCCTTGCCACGAACCACCACTGGCATTGGTCCAGTTCCCACCGCCCGGCACGATTGTGCCGCTCACGGCAAAGAGGGCGGTCTGCGTCGAACTCGAACTCCCCGTCCAATTCAGCGTCAAACTCTGAATCGCCTTGGAGCCATCGAGACCCGTCAATTTTTCGTCGAATAGCACCGGGACGTTGCCGAACGGCCCATCGAAGGTTCCGGACTGTGGCGTTACCCGCCCAGACGCGCCAACAGCAATCGGCCCACTCGAAAACCAGTCGGGCGAGTTGACGGTCCCTAGCGGGGCCGTCGTCCCGTCGACGTAATTTGCCGACACAGTAAAGAATGGCGTCCCGTTGAACCCGAATCCGGAACTGGTCAGGAACGACAGTTGTGTATAGGCGGCCGGATTGGAGAAGCCGATCGTGGAGGATGTATTGCTGCCGTTCAGGAGGAGGGCGTTGTTGCTGGCGTAGGAGTGCAGATTGAACGTCGTGGTCGCATCATCGGCCGCGACAAAGTTTCCCGGGCTGGGCAATCCTGTCCCCGCCGGCGAACCCGTGAGGCCCAACTCGAACCAAGTCGTGCCGCTTTTCGCAACGCCGCCGTCCATCGTGGCGGTCACGTAGGTTGAAAAGTGATTGGAAGGATCATTGACCGCGGTCTTTTCAACGACAAGGTCCTGATTAAAACCGGTCAACGAGATCGGCGTATCCGCCGCTCGGGTGGTCGACTGAATCGCCAGCAGTGCCGCCATGACCACCGCCGGATGACGTGCAACCCGCAAAACTCGCCGTCGGATAGCGCCATGAGACATGAAGAATCTTTCTCAACCTGGATCAGTCATCCAAAAAGGGAAAGCCAACAGGTCGGACGCTCGAACAAGAATGCGCGAATGACCTTGAACCCATTAACGAAATGAACTGATCAATGCCCTGCAATTTCGATTGCCCGCCCACGACAGGCAGGCCATCTCAACCATAACCTACGGCCGTGTCCGCCCGCATGCAAATGAAAACTGTGTAATTATTGGACTTGGACCTATAAACTCTGTCGGCCGCTCCCCAAAAGGAACCATGAAGCCGATTTACACCCTTGTCCTCGCCCTGACCCTGGCCTGCTCCCTCACCCGCGCCGAGGATCCGCCCGTCCCCTCCGTCCCGGCCGCCCTCGAACCCTTAAAAACCCAAATCACCGCCCGCCACTGGGCGTTTAAAGGCCCCGGCCTCATCCTCTCCTTCCGCGCCGAGCAGCCTCTGACCGATGAACAATGGAAGGCCATCGAATCCCTCGACATCACGCGAATCGTCACCGGCGGAAATGGAATCGACGACGCCGCCATCGCGCGCCTGGCCAAGCGCGATCCCGAAGGCCTCGTCCTCGACGGCGCTGACATCACCGACGATGGCTGCGGCGGTCTGGCCCAGATGAAATCCTTGCGCAGCCTCTCCCTCGGCCACGTCCCCAACCGAAAAACCAACCCCTTCACCGGCGCAGGCCTCGCCCGCCTCAAAGATTGCCCCAAGCTAGAAATCTTCAGCTTCGGCGGCACCAGCACCCGCGAATCGGCCATGGACGCCATCGGCGAAATCACCCAACTCAAAGACTTCTCCAGTTGGCATACCCAGAACGGCGACCCGCACAACCCCTACCTCCTAAAACTGAAAAACCTCGAATCCCTCACCATCGGCAACAGCCTGAAGCGATGGGACGGCAAACCCCGTCAACTCTGCCTCACCGACGCCTCCCTGGAAACTCTCGCCCAGATGAAATCCCTTCAGAACCTCACTCTCATGCAGGCGCGATTGACCCTCCCCGCGCTCGAGCAACTCAAGTCCCTGCCAAATCTGAAAAAGCTAAACCTCGATCACATCGATATCTCCGCCGCCGACCTGGAAAAACTGAAGGCCGCTCTTCCCGCCGTCGCGATCACCGGCAAACCATTGACCGATGAAGAGCGGAAGAGTCTGGATGAGTTTTTGAATTGAACGCCAGCAGCCGCCCGAAATGTGGTAAACTGAGATCCATGCAAGGCGGCTCTTCAGTGCTCGAACGTCTACTGCGTCCTTCAGAAGGCGGACTTCCTTTGGATTTCGCGCGGCAACTGCTGCAACTGGACTTCTCGGCCGAGGACCAGGCTCGGTACCAGGAGCTTTCCGAAAAGTCTCAACTTGGCGCTCTCAACAACGTTGAAAAACAGGAGTTGGACGATTTGCTGACCGCCAACGATGTTCTGACCATCCTGCAGACGAAAGCGCAATCGTCGCTGGAGCAAGCCTCTGCGGGATGAATTGTGTCCGAATGGTTTGGTCACCTCCTCCGTCGACAAGCGGCCGGCCGTTGTGAATACTGCCGAATGCCCGAGTCCGCATCGCGCATGAAGCACGTCCTCGATCACATCAGATCCCGTCAACATGGCGGCAAGACGGAACTGGAGAACCTGGCTTTGTGTTGCGGACGGTGCAATCAGTTTAAAGGCCCCAATCTGGCCGGAATTGATCCTGATCCTGATCAACTGACAAGGCTTTTCCATCCTCGACTTGAACGCTGGCAGGAACACTTTCGCTACGAGCAAGCCATTCTCATCGGAGCAAGCGACATTGGCAGGACAACGATCGGTGTCCTCGCGATCAACCTTCCGATCCGAATTGCGGCCCGCCGAGCGCTGATACAGCGAGGATTCATCTTTTGATCGATAAGATTCTGAAACATCCCTCAAATTGACGGAGCAATCGAAGTGAAAGCAACGAACGTTCTAACAATCCTCTGCCTCGCCGCGCTGTTCGCCTCCGTCACTCCCGCGCGCGCCGACGAGCCCCCCAAAACCGTTACCAACACCCTCAACATGAAGTTCACCTGGACTCCGCCAGGCGATTTCAAGATGGGCAGCCTCAAGGAAGAAAAAGAGCGAAAGAACGACGAATTACAGCACAAGGTCACGCTCACCAAGGGCTTCTACATGGCCATTCACACTGTCACCCAGGAACAGTGGACGGAGGTGATGGGCAAAAATCCCAGCAAGTTTACTGACGGCAAAAACCTCCCCGTCGAGCAGGTGAACTGGAACGAATGCCAGGAGTTCATCAAAAAATTGCAGGAGAAGGACAAGAAACCATACCGCCTGCCGACGGAGGCCGAATGGGAATACGCCTGCCGCGCCGGCACAACCACGCCCTTCAATACCGGTGACACCCTCTCCACCGATCAGGCCAACTACAACGGCAACTTCACTTACGGCGACGGAAAAAAAGGCGTCTATCGCGAGAAAACCATGCCGGTTGGCAGCTTCCCGCCCAACCCTTGGGGCCTCTACGATATGCACGGCAATGTCTGGCAATGGTGCGAAGACCTCTACCAGGACCCATACCCCAAGACCGACGTCGTCGACCCGATCGGAAAAACCGGCGAAAACCGTGTTATTCGCGGCGGTTCGTGGATCGACAACCCCCTGGAATGCCGCTGTGCCTACCGCGGCGCAAGCCGGCCGATCCTCCGGCACGCCTTGGTCGGCTTCCGCGTTTGTTTCAGCATGGAATGATAATCCGATAAGGTATTGCGACATTAACTCTTCGGCCAGGACGCGGTATCAATCCTGGGCACACTGTTCCCTGACCCCGTTCGCGTTAATCCAGACTGCAAACCATGAGCGACAAAACTTCGCGCACACTCTCCCGCCGCCTCTTCCTCCGCGCCAGCGGCATCTCTCTCGCGCTGCCGCTTCTCGATGCCATGCTCCCGCGCGCCTGGGGCGACAATGCCGCCCCGCAGCCCAAGCGCATGATCTGCATCTGCACCGCCCTCGGCATGCACGGCCCCCTCTTCTTCCCCACCGGCGCGGGGCGCGATTACAAGGAATCGGCCTACCTCGAACCGCTCAAAGCCCACCGCAACGATTACACCGTCTTCAGCGGCTTCGCCCACCCCGGCAACGAAAGTGCCGGCCACGGCTCCGAATCCACTTTCCTCTCGGCCGCCACCAATCCGCAGCTTCCCGGATTCCGCAACAGCGTCTCCCTCGACCAATACGCCGCCGACAAACTGGGGGCCACTACCCGTTTTCCCTCGCTCATCCTCGGCACCGGCAACAGCACCATCTCCATCAACCGCGCCGGCGTCGCCCTTCCGGCCGAGATCAAGCCGTCGAGAATCTTTGCCAAGCTCTTCCTCGAAGGCACCCCTGACGAAATCCAGCGCGAGATGGAGCGTCTCAACGAAGGCCGCAGCATCCTCGACGCCGTTAGCGGCGACGCCAAGCGCCTCGACGGCCGCGTCGGTGCGACCGACCGTATGAAGCTCGACGAATACTTCACCAGCGTTCGCGAGATGGAGCAGCGCCTCCAGGCCATGCAGGCCTGGTCGCACAAGCCCAAGCCAAAAGTCAGCGCCCCAGTTCCGCAGGACGTGCAAAACCCCGCCGACATGATCGGCAAAACCGATCTGCTCTTCGATCTGATGCCGCTCGCCCTCCAGACCGACAGCACGCGCGTCGTCACCATCTTCGTCAGCGGCGACGACTACGTCATTCCCATTCCCGGCATCACCATGGGCCATCACTCCCTCTCCCATCACGGGCAGGACGCAGAGAAAATCGCCCAGCTTCGCCGCGTCGAAGAAGCCCTGATGAAATCCATTGACGGCCTCATCACCAAGCTCAAGACAAGCCAGGAAGGCGGCGAAACCGTTCTCCGCAACACTTCCATCATGTTCGGCAGCAATCTCGGCAACGCCAACAGCCACAGCTGCGCGCAGCTTCCGATTCTCCTCGCCGGCGGCGGCTTCAAGCATGGCCAGCACCTCGTCGTCGCTCCCAAGGGCGATCTCAACAACAGCATGCCCCTCAGCAACCTCTTCGTGTCGATGCTGCAGCGCATGAACATCGAAACCGACAAATTCGCCACCAGCACCGGCACCGTGACCGGCCTCGAAGCCGCATAGGAACACGCCCCCGATGAAATCCGGCCTTTTCTCCGTCATTATTCTAATATTCGCATCGACCGCGCTCGCGGCCGGCGCTCTGCCCAGGCCCGCGCAAACTTTCATCGACGCGCGCTGCGCCGAATGCCACGACCCCGACACTAAAAAAGGCGGCCTCGATCTCCACGCGCTCTCGACCGATCTGAACGACCCACCCACCGAAGTGAAGTGGACGTACATTTTCGACCGTGTCCGGCGCGGCGAAATGCCGCCGCACAAGAAGAAGGATGTGGAGAAAAAAGAGCCGGAGAAAACAGACCGGCCCCCACCCGAAGAAGTCGCCAGCTTCATCGCCTCCCTCGGCGGCTATCTCAGTGATCATGACGCCGCCCGCCGAGCCCAGACTGGCCGCGTCCCCTGGCGTCGCCTGAACCGCGTCGAATACGAAAAAACGCTTCACGAACTCCTCGCCGTTGACGTGCCGCTGACGCCGTTGCTGCCCGAAGACGGTGCGGCGTTCGGGTTCGACAACGTCTCCGAAGCGCTCCGCCTCTCTTCCACCCAGATCGAATCCTACATGCTCGCCGCCGACACCGCCCTCGACGCGGCCATCCAGCTCGGCCCCAAACCCGAAATCAGAAAAGTCCACATCTCCCTCCTCGATCGCCCGAACGTCCAGCAGGTCCTCGCCAAACCCACCGGCTCGCTCACCAAAGACGGCAGCCGATTCTCCCAGATGTTCCGCGCCCTGCCCGACGCCGTCGTCGTTTACCCCAACGGCCCCTGGGAAAGCATCATCCGCGAAATGTCCGCGCCCGTCGCCGGCCGCTACCGCTTCCGCATGTCGGCCTATTCCTATCACGCCGCCAACTGTCCCACCGTCGTTGCCAAGGTGATGCTGACCGACTTCACCCACAACTTCGTCGGTGCGTCCTTCGACTTGTTGCCCGACAAGCCGCGCATCCTCGAATGCACCCTGGACTTCCCGCAGGGCCGCCTCATCTATCTCAATTCCATAGGATGCGACTATTCCCCCGACGGCACGCACTACGAGCTGCTCGGCGCTGACAAATACGCCGGCACCGGCATGGCCATCCAGTGGTTGGAATTCGACGGCCCGTTGCTCGAGTCCTGGCCGCCGCCCAGCATGCATCGCGTCTTCGGCGATCTTCCGATCAAAGCCATCGAAAAGCCCAAGCGCCGAGAGATCGCCTATGAAGTCGTCTCGGAAGATCCTGCCCCGGACGCCGATAAGCTCATCGCGTCCTTCGCAGAGCGCGCCTTCCGACGCCCGGTGACCGAAAAAGACACAGCCCCCTACACCCAGCTCGCCCACGACGCTCTGACCAAAGGCGGAACTCTCGAAAGCGCCCTCCGACGTGCCTACAAAGCCATTCTCGTCTCCCCGCAGTTCCTGTTTCTCCAGGAAACCCCCGGCAAGCTCGACGACCACGCCCTCGCCTCGCGCCTCGCCTACTTCCTCTGGAGCGACATGCCCGACGACGAGCTGCTGAAGCTGGCGGCCGAAGGAAAGCTCCACGACCCCGCCACCCTCCGCGCCCAGACCGAGCGCCTTCTCGCCAGCCCGAAGGCCCACGCCTTCACCCAGAATTTCTGCGGCCAATGGCTCAACCTCCGCTCCATCGCCGCCACCACCCCCGACCGATCGCTCTACCCCGAGTTCGACGACATTCTCCAACTCGCCATGGTCGATGAAACCGAAGCGTTCTTCGACGAGATGCTCCGCGCCGATCTGGGCGTCTCGACGTTCATCGATTCCGACTTCGCCATGCTCAACCGCCGCCTCGCCGAGCATTACAACATCCCCGGCGTCGTCGGCGAACAAATCCGCAAAGTCCAATTGCCCGCCAACAGTCACCGCGGCGGCCTGCTCACCCAGGCCAGCATTCTGAAAGTCACCGCCAACGGCACGCTTAGCTCTCCGGTCGTCCGCGGCAACTGGGTGATGAAGCGGCTCCTCGGCCGCGAGACCCCGCCCCCACCGGCCGACGCCGGCGCCATCGAGCCCGACACGCGCGGCGCAACCACCATCCGCGAGCAGCTTGCCAAGCACCGCCGCAACACAAGCTGCAACGCCTGCCACCAATACATGGATCCCCCCGGCTTCGCCCTCGAAAGCTACGACGTCATCGGCGGCTGGCGCGAAACGTATCGAACCCTGGGCAAAGGCCCGGCCGTCCCCGACCCCCTCACCCACCGCAACAAGGACTATCGCCTGGGCGCGCCGGTCGATCCCACGGGAGAACTCACTGACGGCCGAACCTTCACCAACATAGACGAACTGAAAAAGCTCCTCCTCGACCAGAAGGAGGCCGTCGCGCGAAACCTGGTCAACAATCTCGTCACCTACTCCACAGGAGCGGGCGTCACCTTTTCCGACCGGAAACAAGTCCAGGAAATTCTCGACCGGGCAAAGGCGAAGGGGTATGGCCTGCGGACGCTGGTGCATGAGGTTGTGCATAGTGCGCTGTTTCAGTCGAAGTAGAAGTGGGCGACGCTTGGGAACGGCCCAAACCTAACGCTCCAATCGCTGCAAAGGCCAGCACTGTTCGTCCGGCCTCGGATCATTAGCCAGTAACATGATCACCCACCGCGCCGACTTCCGAAAATAATCGGCCGGCACGTCGACAGTCCAGGGCCGTTCGCCGGCCGATACATGGAGAGATTCCTGACGCTACTCCTTCTGGCTCTCATCCATCGATTCTCCAAGGTGGCGAAGCCGGGGAATTCCGCACAACAACAGGATGGGAACAGCTACGAGTAATGTGCCGCCAAATGCCCGAAATGCAGTCTTGATACCAACGCTTTGCGCGAGCAGGCCGGCGAAAAGGGCGCCCAAAGGCTGACCCATGCGGAAACACATCTGCTGAAGGCCGGTGACGCGGCCCCGAAATGCATCCGGCGTAACTTGCAGAATCGCCGTCCCGAGGCGGATCATCGTTCCCACGAATGCCAGCCCGGCCACGACAGCCAATGCGGCAGAAAATTCATATCGCCCGCTGGAGGCAAGCATCACCTGGCATCCACCAAGAAGCAGAAGCGCCGGAAAGGCCAGCCACGGCATTGGCCCCTTGCGCGCATGCACGGCCGATCCGATGGCGGCGATGACGGCACCGGCGCCAAAACAACTGAGCAGCAACGAGTAGCTGCTGGCCTCCCGATGCAGCACGGACTTCACCAGCGCCGGGAGCAATGAGATGACCGGAGCGCCAAGAATGGCCGTGAGCGCTACCAGCAGGAGCATGGCGCCAATGTCGCTTCGACTCTTCACAAATTTCAAACCGCCCACCACGCTTTCCATGATCGACCCCTCGCCTGCCTTGATGGAGGGCAGGTCGCGAATCATCAGCAAGGTCATGACCAGTATGACGAAGCTCAGTGCATTGAGAGCGAAGCTCCAGGCCGCTCCGAGATACACCAGCGCCACCCCGCCGATGGCCGGGCCAACGACCCGGGAAAGATTGAACTGCAGCGAGTTTAAAGCGATGGCGTTCGGAACATCCACGTCACCGACGACAGAA
>JBBRHH010000208.1:0-9566 GCA_038222915.1 Tepidisphaerales bacterium | reverse complement strand
CAATTCGACAAACGCCCGGGTCTGATCAATCACTGCTTGTGTGGCGGCGTAAAGGCCGTCCGAAAGATGGATGGCCGCAAACTCCAAGGCTGTCCGCAGATCGTCCGTTCGATGATCGATCTTGTTCGCCCGCTCCGCGATCGCTGTGCAGCAATGCAGATGCGTCACAACAGGAACATCGCACAGTCCGGAAAGCAACAGAGGCAATCCCAGCGCTTCTACTTCCGGACACTCGACAATGTCGAAGCTGCATTGGCGATGAAGTGTCAGAAACGCATCCCCAAGCAATTGAGCCAACGCAAGCCGATAGACGCCATCCCCGCCAGCACTCAGCGCGGCCGCCCTTGCCGCAGGGACATCTGCCTTTGCCACCCGCGTCGCAAGGTCGGCCGTTTCGTGCAGCACGACGCCGGGCGGAATCTGAGCTCGGACATCATCTGGAATGTCAAAAGTAAATACATGCACATCGTGGCCGGCCGCCGCGAGCGAGGCCGCGCACTGCCGCACATAGGATCCGATACCGCCCATGCGGATGCCTGGCCATTGGTGCGAGAGGAACGCGATACGCATAGAAATTATTATCGGACATCGCCACCAGTGGCCGATAATTTCTTCGGTTTAGCACTGAAAATGACGCTTCTTCAAGACCCCATCGAGACATACGACGCCGAGGTTGATCCCAGTCATGAGGATCCTTCAGCAGGAATCTCTTCATCGTGGGATGAAGTGGCCGCGGAACTCTCGGCCATTCCGCTCCTTCTGGAGCGGGTGCGCTATGCCGCCGCCATTAAATTCATATCGACTCTTCCCAAGAATGCCCGTCTGCTCGAAGCCGGGTGCGGGGCCGGTCGGATTCTGCGGTCGCTGAACGCTTTGGGTTACAGAAATCTCACTGGCCTCGAAATCAGTCAGACGCGCTTGAGTTATGTCCGGCATTTCGGGCCGCGACGAGCAAAGTTGGTTTGTGCGGATACGATTCCGTTCGGAAATGAGCATTTTGACGCTGTGATCAGCGCGGCCGTCATCGAGCACGTGCCCGACTCCAAACAATTCCTCTTCGAACTCGCACGGGTTACAAAGCTGGGCGGTCTCATTTCCATAACGACCGACACCTATATCTGGCAATGGCTGAAGACGCTGGGTCTCTATCGAACTGTACAACCTCTTGATAAGGCAATCTGGCCATCGCGCTTGCTCGGCTGGGCGCGTGAGGCCGACCTCGAACTCGCCGGCTGTGGTGGGTTCGTGAATGTCCCGAACCAGAAATGGTACTTTGTGCGGCAACTCAAGCGGCTAACCTCCCTTCGAAGATGGTACTGCCTCTGGCGGGGGATCAAGCGGCGAAATCCACTCCCTGAACCATTTGTGCCGCAAGTGGATGAAGTGCCCGCGATCGTGGAAGCGATAGCCGATTTTCCGAGCGCTCTGACGAAGTCCACTGCCTCCTGCGTCTGGTCGTATGAGTGCTACTACTGGTTTCGCAAGCGATGAAGGCAAGCGTGTCTGAACATCATCAGACAATAAACCCACATGAACCGGTCAGCCGGCTCTTCGGAAGTGACCGCGGCACTCCCATTGATCGTTACTACATCGAATCATTCTTACAGCGACACGTAGTGGATATTCGTGGCCGCGCCCTTGAGGTTGGCGATGCCTCCTACACCCGCCGATTCGGAGGGACACAGGTCGTTCGATCTGACGTCCTGCACGCAGTGGAAGGAAATAGGAACGCGACCATCGTTGGCAATCTGGAAACCGGGCAGAACATTCCGCAGAGCGCCTACGATTGCATGATTCTCACGCAGGTGCTGCCATTTCTGTTCGATCTTCGTGGCGCAGTGCAGACCATTCACCGCTGTCTCAGGCCCAGCGGTGTCGCGCTTGCAACCGTTCCGGGCATCAGCCAGATCAGTCGATATGACATGGACCGCTGGGGCGACTTCTGGCGATTGACATCTCTCTCCGCGCATCGATTGTTTACCGAAGCTTTCGTCGGCGGAAGTGTTGAAGTACAGACCCATGGCAATGTTTCGGCGGCGACGTCCTTTTTGCAGGGCCGCGCATTGCACGAGGTCGATCCGATCGATCTGGACTACGTCGATCCGGACTACCAGGTCATCATTACCGTACGAGCAGTAAAGGGATTCTCCGTATGACTTCCCCGAAAACCTCCCAGCAAATCGAACGACATTTGAAAGCCACTCGGCAACGGCTATGGGACAAGCCAGCCGGGTCGATCATCAAACTCAGCGACTTTCGCCTTCGAATCACCGATGGCCCGAACGCCTACATGCAATACAAGGACATTTTCATCCGCGGCATCTACCGCTTTGAATCCGACTGCCCCGATCCGACGGTCATCGACGGCGGCGGAAACATGGGGATCGCAAGTCTTGGTTTCCGACAGCAGCATCCGCAATGCCGCCTGACGGTGTTTGAGCCGGATCCGGCCGTCGAGGCCATGCTTTCTGAAAACCTGTCGCGAAACAAAATCGAAGGGGTGACCGTCATCACCGCCGGTCTTGCGGCGACTGATGGCACAACGACGTTTGCGCCGGATGGCTCAGCTGGGGGGCGTGTCGATAACGATGCGGCCGGCACCACGGTGAAGATCGTTCGGTTGTCGACCTATGTGGCCGACTCGATTGACTTTCTCAAACTCAATATTGAGGGCGAGGAACTTGCGGTGTTGCAGGAATTAGAGTCGGCCGGGCGGATTCGAAATGTGCAGAAGATGGTGGTGGAATATCATGGCTGGGCGACTGGACCGCAGCGGCTGGGCGCCCTGCTGGACCTGCTGGATCGCAACGGGTTCCGGTACTTTGTTCACGACTTTGACAATGAAACCTGCACCGTCACCAAGCCTCCGTTTCGGCGTCGTCCGCGCGCTGACTGGTTTTGCCTGGTCTTTGCCCAGCGCGTAGACAGCTAAGCCGCGCGGCGCAGGCCGAGTGCTTCTTCGTAGTGGGTGCGTTCGAACACGTCCAGGAACCCGCCGCGCGTGCAATTGACGATCTCTACCCGCCGCAGCGCAGCGCACTGTCGCAGCACCTCGTAGCCCTGCCACAACTCCAACGCATCCTTCATCAGGTCGGCATAGCGCCTTCGCTCGCCGTGGGCGATGGCGTGGTTTTCGAGGGTTTTGGCGGCGTAGAAATGTGTTTCCTTGCCTTGCTGTGCGAGCCAGTCGTGCTCCATTCCCAGGAGATAGATCTTGCTGCAGCCCATGTAGAGTGCGGCCAGAATCGCCAACTGAGCGCAGTTGTTGATGGCGGGAATCGTCCGCGTCAGATCAACGTCAAACGGTTTCGCGGAGCGAAGAATGCCAGCGGAGGCGATGAAGTGCGTCCGATCCAGCGGGAGCGATGCATTCGCTCGAATCATGTGGGCGGCGGTCCATGGCGCGAGGAAATTGCTCGTTTGGATGACGCGATGCATGGAGGTCAGAAACTGCCAGCTTGGCCTCGACCCGTCGAAGAAGACTGGATCGGCGAAGACGTAGTAGTCCGGCTGCATCGCCATCGCGGCCGGATGACGCCAGAAGCCGTTCATGGCGAAGGTCACTTCCGAACCTAGCGCGTGGAGGTTGTGCGAAGAGAGGGATGGTCCGTTGCCGAGGATGAAGCAGCGCTGGCCGCGATGCTTGTTGTGGAGTGCGCGGTTCTCGGGCAGCAGCGGCTTGATGCAGATCGGTGAAGGCAGACGCTCGCGGGCGGATAGTGCATCGGCGGCACTGTTGCAGATGCGCGCAATGTTGCGCAGCATTTTGCGGGCCTGGTAGAAAGGCCATCCGTAGGCTTGTTGGTAGCGCGGGTACAACATCAGGCGGCTAAGGGTTGATGGTTTGTTCTGGACATACTGGCCAGATGGTTGGCGATGAAGTTGAGCAGGCGCTGGCTGATGCCGCGATAGCTGGCACGTTCAATGATTCGCTCGCGCATCGACAGCGCGATCCGGCGGCGCTCTGCCGGGGCGTCCATGTACTTTGACAGTTTCGAAGACAACTCATCTCGTGTTGCGAAGGAGACGTCGCCATATTCAGGCCAAACCGTCGAGGCCGAGATCATGAAATCGCTGTCGGCGACGACCTGCAGAATATCGAACAGCTTCATGTCGTTTGAGGCCAATTCGAAGCGGAGAAGTTGGTCGATCGCCGTCATAACTTCGCAAATTTCTGCCGGCGCTTGCGACCTCAGCTGCTGCTCACTTTGAATGTTGTTCCTGCAGCACCACTCCCAAACCTGTTTGTGCAGGGTGCCAACGGCGTCGCCCTGGTTGTAACGGACGAGGAAAAACGCGCCGCAGGCGAGGCCGTCCATCAGGCGCTGGTGTACAGCGCCGAAGGGTGTGACCTGAATGTTTATCTTGCTGGCAAGATAGATAGATCGCAGTTGCGCCTTGTTGTCGGCGATACCTTTGGCGTGCCGGCGCAGGCGCGGATGGTTTTCCCAGCCGCGGCCGTAAAGGTGCAGATCGATGCCGAGATCAGAGAGCCACAGGAGCGTCTGATGGCGGACGATGGCGTTGTTCACCTGCGTGGTCAGGAAGCTGTGGACGGTGGAGTAGTTTTCTTTGTCTAAATTGCATTTCGCGGTTTGGAGGGATTGATCGATGAGGCGGCGGAGGACCGGCTCGCTGAGAATCAGGCCGCCCGAATCGTAATGCCCGCGCATGCGATCGAAGACGTCTTTGAAGAAGCGAACCGCGGCCGGTGAACCGAGGCGGTCGATCTGGTTCTTGATCAGGACATCAGCCGGCGTGCTGGCGTGGCTAACGTAGGAGACGTCGCAGCCGAATTGCTTTAGCTCATCGGCCGACGCTTCACCCAGCGCGAAACGCTCGTCGTTGATACCCATCGGCGTAGGGAGGAATCGGCCCGCGGGATAGTTGCATCGCGTCGAGAGATGAAGACGTCCGAAGCCCACACAATAGTCGCGGTCAGTCTGTGCTGCCCCGGCCTCGTTGCTGAAGATATTGGGGAGCATGTCCTGCACCCACATGACGCAGGGGGCGGCATCGGGGAGGCCGCCGAATTCGCTTCGGTAGTGATCGATCATCAGGACGAGATCGGGTTGAAACTCGCCGCAGACATCGGCGAAAACGAGGTTGTTGTTGCACTGGTAATCTTCGCCCTCAATGAGCAGCCGGGTTTGATGGCCCAGCCTGTCGAAGGCGCTCAACCAGTCGCGCATGGAGTGTTGGAGGAAGGTCGTGTAGCGCGAGGTGATGCCGAGGATGCGGAGGGGTTCGCCGCTGCGCAGGCGTGTGGCGATTGTTTCGGGAGTAGTCCAGGAGTAGAGCTCGCGCAGCCGGGTCTTTGCCGTGGCGAGACGCGCGGACAACGGCGCGTTGGCTTCGGTGAGCATCGCGTCGAGGGTTGTGCCGGTCGGCCAGAGAGTTGCGTCAATGGTCATCGACATCTTTGGCCAGGGGACGACCATGTTTTGGAGCAAGGATTCGCGGAGTTGTTGCACGGCATCCGGGCCGGCGAAGAGACGCACGCGCGGGTCGGCCAGGAGCTCTTTCCAATCATGGAAGTGGATCATGGTCCACAACTGCTCGATTGTTCCGGCCAGCAGATAAAGCGGCGGGCGATGGCCGGGCTGCATCGGATCATTCGGCGGGAGGTCGTAGAGGAATTGCCAAATCCAACCCTGATCGATGCCGGTAACGAGAATGGCCTTGTCGTAGGTGCGCTTCGGGAAGACGTTCTGAACGACTTGTTGTGCGACGGGAGGTGGAACCGCGACGGGGACCGGTTCGATGATTTGGCCGACGCGGCGGCCGAGGGTGATCTGATTGGCACTGGCGCGGATGAAGTATTCGCTCGTGGATTTGAAGGAGCGTAGTTGCGCGGCGAGGTTGGGGTTGTGAGTTGCCAGCGACTCGCAGTTGGCCTCGAAGCGGTCTTGCAGGATGAAGAGAGGTTGCCAGAGCGGGTCGGTCATTTGCGTGTCCCTTTCCTACGCGACGAGCGGCAGGGCTGAGGATTTTGGAACTTCGTGAAGCCTGGCGAAGAGATCGTCGAGACTGAGCGGATGATTGCCGGGATGCTCGGCCTCGATAGCGGCGGCGAGTGAACCGAGGAAAGCCGCGGCCTGGAGCGAACCACCTGCGGTCAGAGTGAGGCTTGCGGTGGCGAGGAGGGCATCACCGCAGCCGAGCGGGTCGAGGGCGCGGGGGGTGAGGGCAGGGAGGTATTCGCCGCGGAGGCGGCGTTCCCAGGATTGGTCGTTGGACGCGGCCGACGCAATGCGGTGTTGATCGAAGGCGACAAGGCCTTCCTTGCCGAGGGTGATGAGGGCGCTGCACGCGCCGGTGGTGCAGAGGAGATTCCAGACGGCGGCGTTTAAGCCGGAGGAGAAATCGTGAAGGGTTTCGCGGACTTCGCGTTCGGTGGGGCAGAGCAGATCGACGTTGCGGAATCGGAGAAGTGTGCTTTGGCGGCCGCTCACGTCGGCGGCGATGATGCGCACGCGTTCGCGGAGGGTTGGCATGATGCGGTCGAGGAGGCCGGAGGTGATCAGGCCATAGCCGAAGTCGGCGAAGATGATGCCGTCTGCGTCTTCGGAAGCGGCGAGGATCCGTTCTGCGAAGTCTTCTTCGGCCTGGGAATCGAGCGGCGCCTGGCTGCCTTCGTCGACCTTGAAGACCTTGGTTTCGTCGGCGAGGAAACGGTGTTTGATGATCAGGTCGCGGCGCTGGCGCGGAGCCGTGACGTCTACACCGCTGGCGATGAGACGCGACTCGGCGGCGGCCGAGGCTTCGTCCGGGCTGAGGCTGGTGACGAGTTCAGCGGATGCGCCGAGGCCCGCGAGGTGGAGGGCGATGACGCCCGCGCCGCCGTCGAAGTCTGCCGTGCTATGCGAGCGCAGGGTCATGACAGGAGAGTCACTGGCGATGCCGGTGGCTTCGCAATAGTGGTAGCGGTCGAGAATGTAGTCGCCTACGACGATGATGCGCTGGCCGGCGAACTGCTCCACCAACTGGTAGAGGCTTGGGACGTCGAGTTCAAAGCGCTCCCGGAAGCGGCGGACTTTTTCCGCGCCCAGGATCTCGGGGAGGTTCATCCCGTTGATCAGGTGCGTTGAGGAAAAGACGACGTCGCCGCTGGAGAAGACGACCCGGCCTTCGTGCCGGGTGACCGTATCACGCTCGGCGAGGAATCTTGGATCGTTGTTGCTTTCGTACTCTTTTCCTTTGACGTAGACGTCGGGACGGAGAGCGTCAAGGAGGGTGACGGCGGTTGGCTCGGGATTGACGTGAACCCAGTCGACGCATTCGAGGGCCGCGAGGTTGGCGGCGCGGAGATCGTCGGGGATGAGGGGGCGATTGACGCCTTTATTGACCTGTGGATCGGCGCTGACGGTGACGACAAGGATATCGCCCAGGGAACGGGCGAATTGGAGATGGCGGACGTGGCCGGGGTGGACGATGTCGAAGCATCCGTGGCAATGAACGACGGTGCGGCCTGCGCTGCGGGCCTCGTTGCGGAGGGCGATGAGGCGTTCGCGGCTGCAGATTTTTCGCTCTGGGGCCATGAATTGAGTATCGGCCGGCTGATCACCAGGGGGTGAATTATTGGACCCAGCACCGGCACACGGGCAACGGGATCCCGCGTTTGGGGATATTGGAATTGGGGGTTGGCTCATGTCGAAGGGCGTTGGATGAGACACATTATTCTGGCTTGGTTGCTGTTGGGCGGCGCGGTTGCGCTTGGGGCTGAAGGGCCTTCTTTGAAGTTGGAGTGGAAGGATGATTACCTGACGATCAGTGGGCCGGACTTGCCCGGGAAGGCGATGCGGATTCATTACCTGGAGGCGTACTGCCGGCCGGGATCGACGGACCGAAAATGGGCGGAGACGGTAATCGGCCACAAGACCAAGCTGGTATCGGCTGATGAAGATGGGCGGCGGATTGTGTTGCAGTGCGTGTTGAAGGATGGAGTGGTGGTCGACCACGAGATCAAGGCGTCGGCCGACGAGGTGAGTTTTCAGATCACGGCGAGCAATCCGACGGACAAGGCCTCGGAGGCGCATTGGGCCCAGCCTTGCATCCGCGTGGGGGATTTTACGGGTGGGGACAAGGAGAGTTACCTGGGCAAGTGTTTCATCTTTCTGGATGGGAAGCTGTCGCGCATGCCGACGCGCGACTGGGCTACCAAGGCGATGTACGTTCCCGGGCAGGTGTGGTGCCCGAAGGGTGTGGATCGGAATGATGTGAATCCGCGGCCGCTGAGTAGTGCGGTGCCGGACAATGGATTGATCGGGTGTTACTCGGCCGACGAAAAGATGATGATGGCAGTGGCGTTTGAGCCGTATCAGGAATTGTTCCAGGGCGTGGCGGCCTGCCTGCATTCGGATTTTCGGATTGGCGGGTTGAAGGCCGGGGAGAGTAAGAAGATTTATGGGAAGATGTACTTTGTCCCGGCCGATGTAGACGGATTGCTGAAGCGGTATCGGAAGGATTTTCCGGGGCAGTGAGCTTGGGCTGAGCACGCGCGTACCCTCCTTCCTACATCTTCATCGCTTCTTTCCTTTGTTCGCAGCCGGTTTGGCTTTGGCTTGGCCGGCTTCTTCTTTGGCACGTTTCTCGTCAGCCTTCTGCTTTTCGACCCAGGCGGAATAGTTGCCGTCGAAGTCGGTGAGGTTTGGGGGGTTCAGGATCCAGAGGCGCTCGACCACCTGGTCGAGGAAATATCTGTCGTGGCTTACGCAGATGATGGTGCCTTCGAACTGGCTGAGGTTGGCTTCGAGGGCTTCGCGGGAGGCGATGTCGAGATGGTTGGTGGGTTCGTCGAGGACGAGGACGTTGGGTTTGTCGACGAGCAACTGGGCCAGGCGGACGCGGGCTTTTTCGCCGCCGCTTAATAGCTCGATGTGCTTTTCGAGATCTTCGTTGCGGAAGAGCATGAGGGCAAGGACTTCGCGGGCCTCCTTGTCCTTGATCATCCGGCCGGTCTGGATGGCGTCCATCAGCGTGTGCTTGGGATTAAGCATGTCGAGGCGCTGATCGTAGTAGCCGACGTTGAGATTGGCCCCCCACTTCACCACGCCGCCGTCGGCCGGTTCCTGGTCCATCAGCACTTTCAACATGGTGGTTTTGCCGGAGCCGTTGGCTCCGATGATGCCAATGCGTTCGCCTCGGCTGACTTCGACAGCGATGTTTTCCCAGAGCTTGTTTTCGCCGAAGGACTTGCCCAGCTCGCGGACCTGCAGCACGCGGTCGCCGGCGCGCTGGGTGGTGTTCATGTTGAGATTGATGCGCTGCTGGACGCCGACGGATTGGATGACTTCGTCGCTCTTGAGGAGGCGTTCGAGGCGGGCTTCGCGGCCTTTGGCCTCCTTGCTGCGCTGGCCGGCCTTGAAGCGGCGGATGAACTCCTGCTGCTTGGCGATGTCCTTCTGTTGGATTTCGCGGGCGCGGGCCTGGGAGAGCTCGTTGAGCTCGCGCTGCTCAACGAAAGCCGAATAGTTGCCGGTGTAGCTGTCGATCTGGGCGCGGTTGAGCCAGACGATGCGGGTGGTGAGGCGGTCGAGGAGGAACCGATCGTGGGAGATAACTAC
>JBBRHH010000207.1:0-9596 GCA_038222915.1 Tepidisphaerales bacterium | reverse complement strand
AGACGCATCACCTGCTTCCCGGATTTACGGCGCTGGAGAATGTTCTGCTGGGCATGAGCTTTACGGGCCGAAAGCACGACCGCGCCTGGGCCACGCATCTTCTCAATCAGGTTGGATTGTTCGATCGGCATGACTACCGGCCCGGCAAGCTCTCTGTCGGCCAGCAGCAGCGCGTCGCCGTCGCGCGGGCGCTGGCGAATCGACCCAAGATGGTGCTCGCCGATGAGCCGACCGGCGCACTGGATTCGACCAATGCCCAGCAGGTGCTGGAGCTGATCCGCCGGCTATGCAATGAAGTCTCCGCGACATTGTTGCTGGTAACGCACGATGCGCAGATCGCGGCGCAACTTCCGCGCGGCCTTTCCCTGACGGAGTTAAATCAGGCTGCGAAGAAACCCCGCCCGACCGTCCCCGCGTCCACATGATTTCTTATTAACCATCGCCACCCATGAATCTTTTCCAACTGGTTTTGAAGCAGATGCGACAACGTGCGTTGTCGACCTGGCTGACGCTGCTGTCGGTCATTCTCGCCGTTGCCCTGACCGTCACGGTGTTGATCCTGTACGAGGCTGGCGACACGCTGTTTGTGCAAACGGATTACGGATACGACCTGCTGATTGGCGCGAAGGGGTCGCGGCTGAACCTGGTGATGAACACCGTCTATCATTTGGGCGACCCCTCCACGAGCGGCACCATTCCGTACATGTTTTACGAGGACCTTCCCAAGCAATTCCCAGCCGAAGCGTACGTCGGAGGCGCGGTTGAATGGAAAGTGCCCGTCGTGTTTGGCGACAACGTCCAGGGATATCGGATCGTCGGCGCATCTCCTGGACTCTTCGGCTTCGACGACAAAGACAAACCTCTGCCGCCGGTGAAGACTTTCAAATATCGCAAAGACCGCATGTTCGAGTTCGCGGCAGGCACGTCGTACCACTCCCGAAAGTTCGAGGCCGTGCTCGGAAGCGAAGTTTCTTTGAAAACCGGCCTCAAAGTCGGCTCGACCTTTAAGGCCCAGCATGGAGCGGATGAGTCGCCGACGGCCGAAGAGCATCATGAGGTGTGGACCGTCACTGGTGTTCTGAAACCCACCCACACCGCCAACGATCGGATTGTTTTCATCTCGTTGATCAGCGCGCTGGCGATTCCGGAACACGAGGCCGCGATTAAGCAGATGGAAGCTGTCACGCGCGATCCCTGGGCCGCGCAAAAGCCGGCCCCCGCGCCTGCAACAAAACCCACCACGGCCCCTGCCAAAAGTGGGCACGAAGAAGCTTACGAGCTCGATCCCAAGACCGGCGAGATCGATTTGATGTATCCCAAGACGGAATGGCGCGTCGCGGCCATTTACGTTCACACCAAGGGTGGGAATTCGGTCAACAGCCTCGAATACGTCATCAACTCCGGCCGCGACGCGATGGCCGTTCGTCCCGCCGTGGAGATGCGCAGCTTTTTCAATATCTTTATGAAGCCGGCTACTCTCGTCCTGGCTGCGATCGCAGTTTTGGTGACCGTCGTGGCGGCCGTGTCGATTCTTGTTAGCATTTACAACGCCGTGTCGGCTCGTTCGCGGGAGATCGCGATTATCCGGGCGTTGGGCGCAACCCGTATGCGCATCCTCCTGCTCGTCTGCACGGAAGCGGGGCTGGTGGGGCTGGCCGGCGGTATTCTCGGACTGATCGTTGCGCACGCCGGAATGGGGATTACTTCCGTTATCCTCCGTTCATCTGTCGGCGAAGGCCTGCCGTGGCTGCAACTGAATTGGTTTGAACTCGTCTATCTGCTGGGCGTGGTCGTGTTGACGGTATTCGCGGGCCTCGTCCCCGCATTGAAAGCCTATCAGACACCCGTTGCGACGAACCTTGTCGGCGGTTAGCAGATTGCCAACCCAACGTGGCTTTTGGTGTAATAGAATATGGACAGGAACCGACATCCCTCGGCCTGAACCTGCGGCATGGATGGCCGTAGGTTCTCAAGGAGCTTTTCGCATGCACAAGTTATCTGCCCTCGCAGGCATTTTCATATTGTCGCTCACGACCCATTTCGCCTTCGCAGCCGATCCGACGACCAAGCCGTCTTCGGGCACGACCGAAGCTCAGGCCGTCCGCGCATTCAATCGCGGCGATTACGCGATCGCTCTGCCGCTTCTGCAAAAACTGGCGAACGAAGCCAAGGACCAGCCCGACCAACTCGCCCGTATCCAGGAGCAGATCCGTGTTTGCTATCGCAATCTGACGCCGCCGACGATTACTCCTCCGAAGGCCGATCCGACTGGCTCGTCGCCAGCCGTAAACGCGGCCGAAGATCCCGACAAGCGCGTCGCGCGCATACGGCCGAAGGATGGAGATGCCATCGAATTGGGCATCAAGGAGCTTGGCAATTTCCGTTACGACCCCACCAAGGGCGGAACCATTCCGGATGACATTAAGAAGCTCAGCGGCGCACGCATTAAGACGCGCGGCTACATGGTGCCGCTCGATCAGGCCGAGAACATCACCGAATTCCAACTCGTCCCGAGCCTGTTTGCCTGCTGCTTTGGTCAGCCGCCGCAGATTCAGCACACTCTGATCGTGCACACGCCCAAGGGCAAGGCGGTGGGATATTATCCTGAAGAGATCATCGTTGACGGCACATTGAAGGTGGACGAAAAGAAGGACGACGGATATACGATCAGCCTGTTCGAGATCGACTGCAACAGCGTGAAACCGGCCCCAAAGTAGGCCAGCGAAAACCATGAGCGACGTAAATACTGCGCCCCCGAATACTCCGGCCACTCCTGCAATTGGCTATCGCAGCCCCAGCATTGCGCCGCCCGCGCGCGGAATCAATGTTCGGATTGTGCTCTTCATCGGCATCATCCTGTGCGTTGTCGGCTTCCCGATCTATCACCTGGTACGGCAGAATCTAAGCGGCGGCATCACCAATCACGGCGACTATCTCGCCGTGGATTTGAAGGCGCTGGGCTTCTTTGAGTTGAGCCAGTCAAATCCGTCGATGGACGACATCCCGTCCAAATATCGCGCACTGGACGGAAAGCGCGTTGGCCTCGAAGGCTTCATGTATTCGACGACACAGGCTGGCGACATGATCAGCGAGTGGCAGCTTGTCTACAACATCCAGAAGTGCTGCTTCAATGGCCCGCCCAAGGCGCAGGAACGTGTCTTCGCGGCCACCCGCAAGGGCAAGCTGGTCGACTACGCCAACGGCATGGTGCGAATGATCGGCACTCTTCATGTCGACGTGAAAAAGGACACGAGCGGGGCCGTCTCGACCGTCTATACGATGGACGTGGAAAAAATCGAATCGCTTTAACGGGGTCTACACAAAAGAGCATTCGCGGGTGAGGGCCTTGTCCAGCCGCTTCATATATTCCGGAACTGGAATCGCCACGCAGCCAAACTGACCGAGATGGTCGGTGGTCGCCTGTGTATCGAGCAGTTCGTAGTTGCGCTCTCGCAGGCGTTCAACCAAATGCACCAGCGCCACTTTGCTTGCGTGCGTTTCCCGGTGAAACATGCTTTCGCCAAAGAATGCACCGCCGAGGCTCACCCCATATAGCCCCCCCACCAGCTTGCCGTCCCGCCAGCTTTCTACGCTGTGTGCAAAGCCCAGCCGATGCAGACGGTTGTACGCATTGATCAACTCATCACTTATCCAGCTTCCCTCATCCCGCCCGTGCATGCACTGGCGCATGGTTTCGCGGAAGTCATGGTTGATGCGCACCTCAAACCGGTTCTGCCGGACAATCTGTTTGAGGGAGCTGGGAATATGAAAATCGTCTAGTGGAATGACGCCGCGCGGATCGGCGGTATACCAGCGGATCTGTCCGCCCCGATCACACATGGGGAAGACGCCGCGGCAGTACGCCTGGAGAAGTGTTTGTGGATGCAATTGCGACATTGCTGCCGCGCTATTGTAACGATCAAGGGGCGGCTCGTGGCACCGGGCGCGTTGAAGGCTGAGTGGCCGGCTTCGTTGTGGGAGTCGGGGTCAGAATCGCTTCGACGATCGAGGGGACCGTGCCGGGCTGGGTGGCGGCGGCGGCGGTTTGCGTTGCCGCAGCGCGGGTAGCGGCCTGCCAGCGCTTGGCCTGCTGTGTGGTCGGAAGGCCGCGCGGCCAGGCTTGCGCCCGTGGAAGCCTGTTGGAGTCGACAATCTGTGAAAGCGTCAAGACCTTGGGAATCTGATTGATGTTCTGCCGCAGCGTCTGCTGCACCCGCGTGAAGTGCTCCTCGCTGATCTCATACATTGCCTGAAGCAATTTGGTCTGGGCCGCTTCTTTCGTCGATTTGTCGGCCTTGGCGTATTCGGCGACCAGCGGCGCGAGCGTGGCCTTGTTGGCTTCGGTCAGCTTGACGGGAACCTTCATATTCTGGCCAAACTCGACCATGTCGAGGGCCTTGAAGTCATCGGATTTGAGCTTCACGATCTGCTCGGGTGTGACATGAAGGATCTGCGCGGCGGCTGCCGGGACGGCCAGGATTTTCTGGCGGGCGTGCATCGGCTGGATCTCTTCCTCGTGCAGCCAGGGGCGTTCGTTCAGGATCAGCGAGAGGTTGACGTTATAGGTGTCCTTGGATTTGGTCGCGAACAACATGGCATCGTTGAGCGTGGCGCGGAATGCGCCGCCACCCGCTTCGGTGACGGTGCCGCTGGCGACGACCACCCGTTCGGTGCTGGCGTTGAGGGGTCGGCTGGCCCCACGGTGGTGGTTAAGCCACATCACCATCAATGCAACGCCACCCAGGAAAAGCAGGATAACCAGCAGGCCGGCCCAGATGGGCACGCTCTTCACAGGCTTTCCGGTTGGAGTATCGGACAGTTCCGCGGTCATTTTCTGCTCCGTGCTGAAGGCGTACTCAAATTCGTCGACCTAGCCTTTTGGATTCGTGCCACGACCACCCGACGGGTCCCATGGATCGATGGCATTCGGAACCGGGTCGGGAAGTTTGTGGTCGACATGACCATCGAGGAACAACAGGTTTGAGCCATAAATCGGACCGTGCCTCGCGGGTTCGACCAGACGGTCGTAATCAGTCTGCGCGCTGGACTGGCTCGTCGGCACGGTTGTCGGCGCGGCGGCGTTGGCGGCCGTCTTGGTGTTGTCGGGGTAGTTGTCCACTTCCATGTAGTGGTCGCGATAGGCGGTGGTCTTCTCACCCATCAGAACGACGTTCTCCTTGCGGATGTCGGAGAAATACGTGTTGGTCAGCCGCATATCGTTGTAAATAATATGTTTGTTCAGGATGTAGGAATGCTTTTCCAGATCCGAGAACTGGTTGGTGCGGTAATCCACGTCGTTCATGCCGATTTCCTGGTCGGTCGGGCAGATCATCGTGGGTGGATTTGGCCGGGCGGGCTCGAAGACGAGCATTGTCCAGCGCTGCTCGGGCGGCACATTCGCGCCCAACTTGGAAGGATAAAGAGCGCCGTAATTATTCTCGGCGTACATCTCCATGAACAGCCAGTTTTGACGCAGATTCGACTGACAAACGACCGCCTCGGCGTTCTGCCGTGCCTTGGCCATGGATGGCATGATCAGCGCGATCAGCAGGGCGATGATGCCAACAACCACCAGAAGCTCCACAAGTGTGAAGCCCCTATCTCTGCGGGATTTGGTAAATGTCTCCATGATACGTGCTTTTCTGGGTTTCGGATTCCATGAAACCTCGGTCGCGATACTCCTTTGTCTCCACAATCAACGTCTGAGCGGGAGAATTGTTGTGCCCCGGTACCAATCGTTGTTCGGAACCACTCCTAATACACATCGGCAAACATCCCTGTTGCAAAAAGCGTGTTAATGCCGGCCCACGCCGACATTACCGGATCGTAATGTTGACCGCCGTCTCGCGCTCGATCTCGCCCGGCAGCTGGATGACGACGTGATCGTCTTTGGTGCGCACCACCCCAGAGACCAGGCGGCCTTCCATGGTGACAAGGATGGTTCCCTTCGGCAGCCCTTCGATTTCGAGCACCGGGCTGATGAGTTTGCTGGAGGCCGGGCTGATTTTCAGATCCAGGCGCGGCCCGGTCGCGGTGATTTGATAAGCGCCACGCGTTTCGTTGTACGCGTCGTTGTTCTCGTCGCCAACGGTGTCACGCTTGATGCTACCCATCGCCTCGGGAATGTCGATTGTGCCTGGTTTGGCGTGTTGTGACTGCAGCCCATCCGCCGGCTGACCCTCCGTCAATATCTTCAGCTTCCCGTCCAGATATTGCCGGCCATCCGCGTAGACCGTCATGAGCTTCTGTTTACCCGTGGAGGAGAAACGAGCCCGAATGGCATTCGCCTCATCGGTTCGCCAGCCGCTTTCGGCCGTCTCAGGCATGCTGAGGTACAAATTGAATTTTCCGGGTGAGTTTACTTCCGTGCGGAAGCCGCGCTGGCGAATCGTCCAGTCGGACCTGGTGTCGGCGGAGGTGGCGGACGACTCATACCAGACCCGCGTGTTGTCAACGACCATCAAGTCGTCAATCCAAATCGGCCCGCGCCGCGGGTTGTCGATCGTGAACTCCAGATCGCCGGAAAACTGGGAGTCAACCACCTGGTCGGGCTGCCGGGCGATATCGAGAAGGACCGGCGTCCATCGTCCGGGGATTAGCGCGACGGTCCGCCGAGGCGGCTTCGCGACCGAATCACTGGAGAGCGAGATGGTGATTTGTCCCGGCTCCGTGCAATAAAAGTATCCACCGACGAGCGTCCATGGGCCGGGAAATTTCTGCCCGGATAAGAGCGAGGCGAGCTTAACGTTGGCGGAAGTCGCACCGCCCGAAATGAGCAGGCTCGATCGGCCCGTGTGGGCATGCAGGGCATCAATTGCGGCGGGAGCGTTGGTCTTTACGAAGATGCTGTCGCTGCCCGACTCAAAATCCAGCAGGTCACGAAATACATCTTCGCGGAGTTGCGGCTCCTCGCGCCGAAGCTGCACGCCGATAGATTCGCCACCCGTCGGCGCGGGCGGGCCCGACTCCGCGACGCAGCCAACGGCCAGGCCGATCGCGAGAGTTGTTGAGCCATTGGCAACAAGACGAATCAAACGATTCGCGGAAAGTAAGCCCACGGAATTTCCTTCACCAATCTAGAAGCCCATTCGTTCCACCATCAAAGCAGCCATGCCCATGGCTCTATGCATTCAATCGTCATCCCGACGAGGGTCGCGCCATCTTTCAACCGGCCAGACTGGAAATTTCGTCAGCCATGTTTCGTCGCGCGAAAGCTTCAAATTTGTCGCGCATCTCGCGGGTCCCATAAATGCGGTGGCGGCTCAACAGAGATTCCAGAACAGCGCGTCGGCCCGAGCGCCAGGCAGCTTCTTCCACCCATTGATACTCACAGCGAATGGCTGCGCTGTAGGTCCGATAGCCGGCCGGATCAGAACCCAGAATGGCAAGATCGGCATCAATGAGCCAGTTCGCATCGGTGTCGATATCGAAGGAGAAGTGTCTTTTTGTGAGCAGGATCAATTCGTCAACACGTGCTGCCGTCGCTGAAGGGAGCTTGAAATCGGCCAATGCACGCACGGCCAGCTCCGCGCTCTCCTCTTCGTTGTCGTGGCGGTGGGGGTCGTAGATGGAATCGTGAAACCACGCCGCCAGCTCAACGGAAGGGCAGTCATCGAGGTCGAATTGGTGGGCTTCGATAATGTCCAGCATCGCGCCGACATGATCCAGAGTGTGGTAATGGCGGGACGGTTCGGCGTACCGCTTCGATAGTTCGTCAAACCGGACGCCGCCCGCGGACGAGTCGACGCCCAACCGATACATCAAGCTGTCCCAGCGGCGTTTCATTTCACAAACCCAGTTCACCCCACCGACGCGTGACCGCCTCTTTCACCTTCGGATCCATCTCGAGTTCCTTTGGCCAGACACGCACCCTGCCTTCGGCCGGCAATTTGGCCGTGGCGTCGAAGCCCATCTTGCTTCCCGCGCCAAGATCGGGCGATGCATGGTCGAGGATGTCTACCGGGCCATGCACCACTTCCGTGTCGCGGGCGGGATCGCAGTTGGCGTACAGGTGGAACATCACGTCCTGCTCGTCGTGCACGTTCACATGATCGTCGACGACGATGATGAATTTTGTGAAGGCCATCTGACCTGCGCCCCAGATCGCATGCATCACCCGCCTGGCTTGGAACGGATATTCCTTCTTGATCTTGATGAACGCACAGTTATGGAAGACGCCGCTCATCGGCAACGAATAATCGACAATGTCAGGAATCAGCATGCGCAGGAGCGGCAGGAAGACGCGCTCCGTCGCCTTGCCCAGGAAGTAATCTTCCATCGGCGGCTTGCCGACGATCGTCGTCGGGTAGATCGGGTCCTTGCGATGCGTGATGGCGGTCACATGAAACGCCGGATACCAGTCGGCCAGCGAATAGAAACCCGTGTGGTCGCCAAACGGCCCTTCCAGCAGTTTCTCGTTCGGATCGACATACCCCTCAATGACAATCTCCGCATTGGCCGGCACCTGCATGTCGATGGTTTTGCACTGCACGAGCGGAATGCCGCCGCCGTTGAGAAATCCGGCAAAGAGCAGTTCTTCGATGCCGGGTGGTAGTGGCGAAGTGGCCGCATAGGGGAGCACGCTCTCACCACCCAGCGCAATCGCCAGCGGCATTTTTTCACCCTTGCGCTGCCAGAGTCGAAAGTGCCGCGCGCCATCGTGGTGCATGTGCCAGTGCATCGCGCATTTGCGCGGGCCGAACATCTGCACGCGGTACATTCCGATGTTGCGATCGCCGGTAACGGGATTCTTTGTATAGACGCCGCCAAACGTGATGTATCGGCCGGTCCCCCGCTCGACGACTTTCTCCGCCGCGGCGCGATCGAACACCTGGCCGCTCGCCAAGTCGCCGTCGAGTGGCCAGCATTGAATAATGGGAATCGTCCGGAGGTCCGCCTTCTCTCCTTCATGAACGACCTGTTGGCAGATTCCAGTGCGCACTGACTTGGGCGGATAGCTGCCCATCTTCACGAGATCCGGCAGCTTCTTGAGTTTTTCCAGCAGCGTTGTTGGGATTTCCGGCTTCACCAGTTGCTGCACGCGCGTCGCCAGCGCCTCCAGATTCTCCGTGCCCAGCGCCTTGTTGACCCGCCAGTAACTGCCAAACGTGTTGATCGCGATCGGCATCTCAGCGCCTTCGACATTCTCAAACAGCAGCGCCTTGCCCCCAAGTTTGCCGGCCGGGTTGCGATCCAGCTCCTTGTGACCATGCGGCGCCGGAGATTTCATCACGCGGTCCGCGATCTCCGCAACTTCCAGCAGCGGATTCACGCGGGCCTTCACGCGGCTTAATTCGCCTTCTTGTTCGAGCAGATTCAGAAATTCGGAGAGTGTCTCGGTGGGCATTGGATCGGATCGTAAGGGGTGCACGGAGGGGTGACAAATTCAATCGAGCGCATCGTGACGCGCTGACCGTCGCACGCCGACAGCGCGTCGCCGCACGCATATCTCTACGTGGATGTCAAAAGAAATTAGGACGATTCTGGGCTTCTCACGCGCGATCCGGCCAAAGGCGGCCCAACGTGTGCGAGTTGGGCCACCACCGACGCGGAGCAGCCAGAGATGGCTGACTGCTGCGGAAGAAACATATAAATCT